>JBPYEE010000176.1:0-13552 GCA_051985095.1 Vicinamibacterales bacterium
GGGTTGTCGAAAACGGTCTTCTTGCTGGGCGTAGAGAAGGGCATGGCGTTGCTGACGCGTCTTCACGTCGAGGCCGTCGTCGTGACGTCGAAGAACGAAGTGCTGCTTACGCCGGGATTGAAGGGGCGGTTGGCGATGGTTTCGGCGCCGACGGACGCGCCTTGAGCAGAATGATCCAGTGCGGACATTTCTTCTGGTCCGCGTAAAGCCGCTCGCAGTCATCGCAGCGCACGCATTCGCTCTTCACGATCTTCGGGCCGCGAATGGCCCCCCATTCACATGTCTTCTCGCAGATTTTGCAGGTCTTGCATTCCGACCAGCGCTTGATCTTGAACACGGTCAGGTTCGAGATGATGCCGAGCAGTGCGCCGACGGGACACAGGAACCGGCAGTACAGGTTGCGAACGAAGATGGTGGCGATGAGCAGGGCCGCCAGGCCGATCCACATCGCGGGAGTGCCGAAGAGCCCGAACATCCAGAACGGCTCGACGAAGCGGTAGATCAGCAGATTGCGCGTCACCAGAAAGTACGTCACGACCGCGGCGAGCAGCCCGTACTTGATCCACGCGGCCCGCCGCTCGATCCGGGGCGGCACCTCGACGCGCAGGCGTGCCGGCAGGATCGCATCCATCAACTGGGTCAACGCGCCGAAGGCGCACACCCGTCCGCAGTACAGCCGGCCCCAGAGCACGGTCGACCCGAGCACGAAGACGCCGAAAACGTAGTAGCTGATGTTGTATTTGAAGATCGGGAGGTTGCGGTCGACCGCTCCGAAGATATCGACGACGGAAATCAGATGGCTTTTGAAGAAGCCCAGGTACCCGACGGCGACGATGAGGGCGACGTACTTGAGCCGCTCGCTCTTGCGGAAGAAACTCGTCAGCGCCAGCGCGGTCGCGGCGGCCAGCAGGACGAGATCGAGTGCCTGCGGCGCGAGGATGTCCCGCCAGGTCTCCGACGGCACTACTTCGATGCCTCCGGCAGCAGCTTGCCTGCCGCCAGACGCGATCCGTCACGGATCGCGCGCGTCGCGCTGGCGATGCTGATCGACGCGCGGGCCACCGCATCCACATCGCGGCCGACGATGAACGGATCGCGAATGGTCTTGCCCTTGAACTGCGCCGCGAATCGCGCCGGCTCGACCGAGAAGTAGCCATATGGCTCCGAGTCGTAGTCGACGACGGCGCCGGTGATGACCCCTTTGAGATCGAGTCCCACCAGGATGTGGATCGGCCCGTGGTAGCCGTGCTCGTCGGGAACCATGTCGGTCGTCCAGAAGGCGATCCCCATCGTCGGCGCCGACGGATTCGTCTTCGGGTCGACTGCGTAGGCCGTGTAGTGCAGCGGCTCGCCGCCGAGCGGCGAGAAGGCGACAGCGCCGGGAAACAGCTGTTTGAGTTCCTTCTCCGGGTTCGGATTCGTCATGATCCGGGAGGCGACGAGGAGCGTCATCAGGAGGCGCTTCATTTGCTGCCCACGTCCATGGTCGAAGTAAACCCGTTGGTGCCGGCGTACTGCCACGTCGCCTGCGTGCTCGTGTGTGTGTGTGAGATCGACTTGTACTGCGTGTAGCCCTGATACGCCGGGTTCGGCAGGTTCAGAATCTGCACCGGCCGGCCCTCGAAGCCGCGCACGACTTCCATTTCGACCGACGATTCGGGTCCCGAGAAGGCCACCCTGGTTGCCGTGAGGTCCATGGTGATCGGCGCTTTCGTGAACGACAGCAATCCGCGCTGAAAGCCGGCAAATGCGATCGGCAGCAGCGCCTCGACCGCCGCGTTCTGCCGGTCCGAGACTTTGTCGCTCACGTAGATTTTCGACCAACCGCGCATTTCAAAGGTGATCAGAAACGAGACACCGGCGAGGTCGACGTCCTCGTAATGGCCGGATTGGATGGCGATCAACCGGTTGCCGTGGCACGGCGTCCGGTTCGGGTTCCCCCCGAAGTTACACGGACACGAAATGGTGCAGCTGCAGCTTTCGGCGACCGTGGCGGTGATGTGCCAGGTCGGTTCGGCGGCGCGCGGCGACGTCAGCGCCAGCGCGACCGTTGCGGCGGTACAGGCCAGGGGGCGGAAGGTCATGGTCTCGCTGCCTCTCCAAACGCCGCGCCGTTCGGCGCGGTGACGCAACGCCGGCCGGCGATTCGCATAGAATGCGCATCATACCGCCATGCCGACCGACGTGTTGTCCGAGCTTGTCGCGGGCCTGCGTCAGGGCGTGCTGAAGGTGGTCGACCTGACCCTGCCGCTCAGCCCCGCGACGCCGGTCATCGGTTTGCCTGCGCCATTCGCCCCGTCACCGGGGCTGCAGGTCGACCTCATCTCGAAATACGACGACCGCGGGCCCGCCTGGTACTGGAATGCCCTGCACCTCGGCGAGCACACCGGGACGCATTTCGACGCGCCGGTCCACTGGATTACCGGTCGCGACCTCCCGGAGAATGCGTGCGATACGATTCCGGCCCGGAAGCTCGTCGGTCCGGCGTGCGTCATCGATGTGACGGCGGAAGTCGGCGCCAATCCCGATTTCCTGCTGACGCCGGCTCACGTTGAAAAGTGGGAAGGGCAGCACGGCCACATTCCGGCCGGCGCGTGGGTGCTGCTGCGGACGGGGTGGAGCCGCCGGACCGATCCGGCTGCGTTCATCAATCTGGCGCACGACGGGCCGCATAGCCCCGGATTCGATCCCGCCGCCTCGCGACTGCTCGCCGGCGAGCGCGATGTGCTTGGTGTCGGTGTCGAGACCATCGGGACCGACGCCGGCCAGGGCGGTTCGCTCGATCCGCCGTTTCCGAACCACGCCATCATGCACGGGGCGGGGAAGTTCGGGCTCGCCAGCCTCTGCAACCTGGACCAATTGCCGCCAACCGGCGCGGTCGTGATCGCCGCCCCGCTGAAAATCGTGGGCGGAAGCGGCAGCCCGGTCAGGGTTATCGCCTTCGCGCCCGCCGCGTGAGCGCGCCTGGCAGGGCCTCCGGCTCTCGGCCTCGTCACTGCCGGCTGAACGCGGCCAGCAGCCGAGGCGTCAGCGTGTGCATCTTTCCGAGCGTCCTGACCGGCGTCACCCCCGACACAAACCCGTGCGGACGCAACCGATCGACGACGTCGGCGCGATTGGCGATCACATGCACCGGCACATCCCACGAGGCGCCCTCGCCGCTGACCGCGGCAGCCGGCTGATGGTCGCCGAGCACGACGAATACCGCGTCTCGGCTCGCGTGCTGGCGAAGATAGCCGGCGATCGTCGCCAGGTCATATGCGATCGCGTTTGCGTACGCCGGGCCAAAGTGCACCCAATCAACCTCGCGGCCGTAGGCGCGCACGATATCGGCACCATCGTAGGGATGCGGGTCGGTCAGGCGTCCCCAGTCGGGCTGGTACGGCGGCGTCGGCGAGAACGGAAAGTGGGTGCTGATGGTCGGGAAGAACACGAAGAGCGGGGGCCGCACCGGGTTGTTCACTTCCAGCTCGTCAAGCCGCTCGAGGGAGTACTGGTCGGGAATCGCAAACCAGCCGAACTCAGGACCGCGGTAGCCCAGGCGGTTGGCGCCGTAGATTTCGTCGAATCCGTAGAACGCCCCCTCCGGCCAGCCGGTCCGCAGGCCTGGCATCAGCGCGACGGTGCGAAAGCCGCGGCGCGCGAACGCGCGCGGCAGGGTATCGCGCCGCTCGGTCATCAACCGCGCGTTGCGATCCGGATCGCGTACCTCGACGCCCGACAGCAGGCTGATGTGAGCGAGCCATGACGACCCGCCGAAGGTCGGCGATTCAACGAATGCGGAGACGACCTCGCGGTGCGTCTCGCGGATTGCCGCCTCGAGGCGGGCGCGCGCCGCGGCGAGCGGCGCCGCCAGATCCGGCCGGGTGTAGGTGACGGCGCCGTACGCTTCGACGAACATCACGAAGACGTCTGCGCCGCGAATCGCGTCCAGGTCGGCGCTCATCGGCGGGCTCGGCGGGACGTAGGTCGATGCGGTCAGCGCGGTGACGGCAACGCGCGCCTGACGCGCGTACGCCGCCGTCACCGGCGCCGCCACGCGCGGATACGGGACGAAGTGCTCGCTCGTCTGCTGACCGGCAAACAACACGATGGTCGCGACGGCCAGCGCTTCGAGCGCCCGTCGCTCGCCGCGGCGCAGCATGGCGACGCCGACGCGGCGCCAGGCGGCTCGGAGGATCACGTAGGCTCCGGCACACGTCAGCCCGACGATGAGGAGTGCGAGGACGAGCTGCCACGCGCGCGCTACGCGCGCGATCATGGCCGCGACATCCGGCACGAACCGGAGGTCCCAGTACAGGTTGACGTCGCGGCCGTACAGCGCCGGCGCCGTGATCGCGGCGTAGCGGCCGAGCGCGAGCGCCATCCAGATCGACGACAGGCCGCCGATCAGGGCGCGCGACGGCCGACGGCCGTTGCGGGTGACGGCCGCCAGCGCGACGATCGCGACGGCAAGTTCGACCGAGATCTCGCCCCGCCACGTCACCGCGGGCGTCGGCCACACGTTCGCCAGCGTCAGCAAAATGTTGAGGAGCAGAATCGCCGGGACGAGGGACGTTAACGCTGCCGCCACAGCCGGAGGATATCCACCAGAAACGAGTAACACAGGAGCGTCAGACCCGCAGCCGCAATCCAGTCGCTGCGCGGCGGCGCGACCGAAGGCATGACGGTGACAATCAACGCAATCATCTGCAGGGCGCAGATCACCCGGCCGCGCCCGGTTGGCGCCAGCGGCGCGCGCAGCCACGACCAGATCCAGCCGGCCCCGACGAACGTGTACCGGAGAAGACCCGAGGCCCACACCCAGACGCCGGCCTTGCCGTTCTGCCAGGCGAGCACCGCGAGGGTCTGGATCAGCAGCGCATCGACCTCCACGTCGAACCGTGCGCCAAACGCACTCACGAGACCGGTCTGCCGGGCCAGCCAGCCGTCCACTCCGTCGAGCGCCGCCACAACGGCCCCGATCCCTGCGATCGCGCCGGCATAGACGGGTGCGACGGCTTCGCCGACGAAGCCCGCAAGCACCGCGACAAGCAGCGCGCGCAGGGTGGTGACGACGTTGGCCGCGCCGAAGTGCTGGAACGGATGGTGCACTCGCCGCCCGGCGATCGCGACGGCCAGAATCGCCGCGAATACGCCAATCACCTTCACCGGGTAGGCCATCGAAAGGGTACGGCTCACGAAGTCTCGAAGATACACGAAGCTGACGGGTGCGCCGTCGGCGGGCCCGAACAGCCGTGACAGAATGTCCGCATGCCTGCCGGCAGTGCGCGCGCCTTCTGGGTCGTCGCTCCGGGCCGCGGCGAGATCCGCGAAGCACCGCTGCGGGCGCCGCGTGACGACGAGGTCCTGGTGCGCACACGCTACAGCGGCATCAGCCGCGGGACCGAGGCGCTCGTCTTTGCCGGCCGCGTCCCGCCGACCGAGTTTCAGCGGATGCGCGCGCCATTTCAGGAGGGGGAGTTCCCCGCGCCCGTCAAGTACGGGTACGCCGCCGTTGGCGTGGTTGAAGCGGGCCGGCCGGATCTTCTGGGCCGCCATGTGTTCGCGTTGCACCCGCATCAGACCCGGTTCATCGTGCCGGCCACGGCTGTCCATCTCCTGCCCGACCGGGTGCCGCCGCCGCGAGCCGTGCTGGCCGCCACCTGTGAGACGGCGATCAACGGGCTCTGGGACGCGCGGCCGCATGCCGGCGATCGCGTGACGATCGTTGGCGGCGGCACCGTCGGCTGCCTCGTCGCGTTTCTGGCCGCCCGCGTAATCGGCTGCGAGGTGGAGCTCGTCGATGTGAACCCGAACCGCGCCCCCACCGCGCGCGCGATCGGCGTCGCTTTCGCCGAGCCGGCGCACGCTCGCCCGGAGGCGGACGTCGTCGTCCACGCCAGCGCCACCTGTTCCGGACTCGAGACAGCGCTGCGCGTCGCCGGTTTCGAATCGACGATCGTGGAACTCAGCTGGTATGGTGTCGGCGTCGTGCCCGCGCCGCTCGGGCAGGCGTTTCACGCCCGGCGGTTGACATTGAAATCATCACAGGTGGGCCACATTCCCGCGCCGCAGCGCGCCCGATGGACCACCGCCCGGCGCATGGGGCTCGCTCTGCGCCTGCTGGCCGATCCGGTGCTCGACGGCCTCATCACCGGCGACAGCAGCTTCGAATCGTTGCCCGACACGATGGCGACGCTGGCAACCACGCCGGGCGACACCCTCTGCCACCGGATTGTGTATGTATAGCGTCACCGTTCGAGAGCACATCATGATCGCCCACAGCCTGCGTGGCGACGTGTTCGGTCCCGCCCAGCGTCTGCACGGCGCCACGTACCTTGTCGACGTCGAGTTCCGGAGGCCTGACCTGGATCGCGACGGCGTCGTCGTCGATATCGGACGTGCGACCGAAACGCTGCACGCGATCCTGGCTGATCTGAACTACCGAAACCTCGATGAGGACGCCTCCTTCGGCGGACGGAACACGACGACGGAGGTGATCGCGAAAACGATTTTCGATCGCGTTGGGGAGGCGATCGCCAGAGGCGACCTGGGTCCGGGCGCGACCCACCTGACGAGTGTACGGGTCACGCTCCACGAGTCGCATGTCGCGTCGGCCGCCTTCGATGGTCCGGTAGGCCACTAACGTGCGGGTCGCGTTTGTGGTTGCGGCCGGCCTCGACGCGAAGACCGGCGGCACCATCTACGACAAGAAGATGGCCGAAGGGTTGCGCCGCCTGGGATGGCGGGTGGAGGTTCACGCGCTCGATGGGCTTGCGTCGCTGCCGGACGGTTCGCTCGCGGTCATTGACGGCCTCGCGTACGCGTCCGGCGCCGACCTGGTCGAGTACCACGCGGCGCGCCTCCGTCTGGTCGCCCTGGTGCATTTGCCGCTCGGCTACGAGGTCGGACTCGACGCTGACGAAGCGGCCCGGCGCGCCGCCGTCGAGCGCCGGGTCCTCGCGGCCGTCAAGCGCGTGATCGTGACGGGCCGCACGACCATCAAGTGGCTCGAAGGGCTCGGCGTCGATCCCTGCCGAATGACCGTCGTTGAGCCGGGCACGCCGGCGCGCGGATCGACTGACAGCGTCCCGGCCGCACGCGATGCGCAGGGGCCGGTCCGCCTTCTGAGCGTGGGCGCTCTGACACCCGGTAAGGGGCATGAATTGTTGATTCGCGCGCTCGGGCAGGCTCCCTCGAGCACCTGGACGCTCCGCTGTGCCGGGAGCCTGACGCGCCATGGCGACACGGTCGAGCGGGTCCGCCGTCTGATTGGCGAGTACGGGCTCGGCCAACAGATCGCCCTGCTCGGCGAGCTCGACGATGACGCGCTGGCGGGCGAGTACGGCCGCGCAGACGTCTTCGTGCTCGCGACCCTGCGCGAGACCTACGGCATGGCCGTCGCCGATGCGATCGCATACGGGTTGCCGGTCGTCAGCACCGAGACCGGCGCGATTGCCGAGATCGCCGACGGCGGCGGGCTGATCGTGCCGCCCGGGGATGAAACGGCGCTTCGGGACGCGTTGACGCGGGCCGTCATCGACCCGGTCTGCCGCGACGACCTGGCGGCGGCGGCGCGCCGGGCGCGCGGCCGGTTGCCGACCTGGGCCATGGCCGCCCGACAGATGGCCGACGTCCTCGAGACGGTTGCCCATGAGTGAGTCGCTCGCCGACTGGCTGGCGCTTCGCGAGCCGGCCGATGCCGCCGCCCGGTCCGGCGCGTTGACGCGGGCGCTCGTCGAGGTGCTGCCGCGAAGGTCGCCGCTGCGTATCGTCGACCTGGGCGGTGGGACGGGGTCGAATATGCGGTACCTCGCGCCCCGCCTGCCGCCCGGCCAGGACTGGCTCGTGGTCGACGCCGATGCCGCGCTGCTGTCGCAGGTCCAGCCGCCCGCTGCCGACTGCCGCGTCGAGGTCCGCCAGGCAAACCTCGGCTCGCTTCAGCCCGCGTTGTTCGCGGGACGGCACCTCGTCACCGCGTCGGCGCTGCTGGACCTGGTTTCGGAACCGTGGCTCGAGTCGCTGGCCGGCGCGTGCCGCCGGGCCGATGCCGTCGCGCTCTTTGCCCTCACCTATACGGGCCATTCGCGGTGTTCGCCGCCCGAACCCGACGACGACCTGGTGCGCGAACTGCTGAACCAGCATCAGCGGCAGAACGACAAAGGTTTTGGGCGCGCCGCCGGTCCCGACGCGGCGGCTGCCGCCGCACGCGCCTTCCGCGCGGCCGGGTTCACCGTCCGCGGTGCCGCGAGTGATTGGGCGCTGCCCTTCGATGCCGGTGAGCTGCAACGGCGCCTGATCGAAGGGTGGGCGCAGGCGGCGATCGAGATGGCGCCAGATCGATCACCGATGATTCGCGCCTGGCTGGACCGCCGCCTGGGCCACGTCCGCGCGAACCGGTCGCGCATTGTTGTCGGCCACGAAGATCTGATGGCCTGGGTTGCCACCTGAGGTAAGCTCTTGCCGCAGCTGATGCCGGCCCCGGGCGCCAATCTTCGACGATGTCGTCGTCTCGCGCGGGAACGGTTCGGCGATCCGTCGCGCCGCCGCGGCCTGCTGATTGCGTTCGAGGGGCCCGATGGATCAGGCAAGACGACCCAGCGCAAGCTGTTCAAGACGTGGCTCAGGTCCGAGGGCCACGACGTCGTCACGACGAAGTGGAATTCGTCGGCGCTCATCAAGCCGATCATCAAGGCGCGCAAGACCGCCCAGGCGCTCAGCCCGGAAGAATTCTCGCTGCTGCACGCCGCCGATTTTCGTCATCGCGTCGAACACACCGTGATGCCGTCGCTCTGGGACGGCAAGATCGTCATCGCCGACCGGTTTCTCTTCACCGGGCTCGCGCGCGACGTCGCGCGAGGGCTGGATCTCGACTGGGTGCTGAAGCTGTATCAGCCGCTGCTGTGGCCCGATTTGGTGTTCTACTTCGCGGTGACGCCTGACACGTCGAGCCGCCGCGTCACGGCGACCCGGACGCCCAACTACTACGAGTCGGGCCGGGACGTCACCGAACTCGACGACCCCGCCGAGAGCTACTATCGATTCATCAAGCGCGTCATCCGGGAATACGAGGCGCTGGCCGTCGTGTTCAACATGATCACGATCGACGCCGAGCAGCCGATCGGCGACCAGCATCACAAGCTGCGCGAGCTGTTCCGCGAGGGGCAGAGCCGCCCGTGGTCGGACTGGAACATCGACGCGGTGACCGAATGGCTGGCGCAGAACGGCGGGCGCGGGCGATGAGCGCGGATCGGGGCCGCGGCGGGGCCGACGAGAATTCGGCCGGCCGGTTGGTTGCCGTCGACGGCGTCCACGGGGCGGCCGTGAAGCGATTCGCGGCGGCCCGCGTCGCGGAGGCCCCCAAGCGGCAACGAGGTGGCGTCAGCGTCTGGGATGCGTCCGGCGTTTTTGCCGATCTGATGGTCGCAGGCCGCGACGCCGGCCATCCGTCGGCGCGGACGCTCGTCCTGCTCTACGCGGCCGACCTCGCGTTCCGGCTGCGCTGGGAAATTCGGCCGGCGCTGGCGGAGGGCCGCACCGTTGCCGCCGCGCCGTACACCGCCACGGCGATCGCCTTCGGGCGTGCCGCCGGACTGCCTGCGGCGTGGCTGAAGGATCTGTTTGCGTTTGCGGCCAAACCGGACGTCACCCACTACCTCGACGTCGCGCCGCCGCGCCGCGCCCACCAGGGGGGCTTCGTCGACTTCGGATGCGAGCTTCTCGCCGCAGGCGGCTCCTCGATCGGCTGCCGGGCATTCATGGAGCGGGCGCGCCGACACCTGCGTCGGGCAATCGCCTCCTGACCCGCGCCCCACGCGACCTCGGTGTGACCGTCAGACGGGGACGTGCTGCCTGTTCTCGATCGATTCGAAGAGGCGCTGAACCTCGGCGAGACATTCGACCTCGTCGACGACGATCGCGACCTCGCGGCGAAAGTCGAGGCTGAGCGCCGCGAGCGCCAGGCTGCCGACGACCGCGAGCCGATCATCGATGAGCATGATCTTGCCGTGCGACTTGAGGTCGCCGAGGCGCTTTGAGCCGAACACGTCCACCGTGATGCCGGCCGCCCGCCGCGCGTGCAGCAAGGCCAGCATGTCGGGATCTGACAGCTTCGGATCGATGAGGCGGATTCGAGAGCGCGCGCCTTCGATGAGCGACGTAATCTGCCGGCGCGCGCGCTCAGGACCGACGATCAACCGGTCGGTGACCGCGTCGGGCGCCCGGTGGCCGTCGCGATCCACGCGCATCACGTCCCGCAGACCGGCCACGATCGACGGGTCATGCGTCACGACGATGGCATCGACCGTTTCCGAGAAGCACTTCTTCGTGAAATTGCACGACGCCACGACCGCCGGTCCGTCGTCGGCGATCAGGTACTTCGCGTGATACTTGACGACCGGATCGGTGTAGGCCGAAACCGACGCGCCGGTGGCCTGGAGCGCGTCCCACAGCTTTTTCAGCTTCTTCTGGCCACCTTTCGCGCGCGAGGTGACGAGCGCGTTCACGGCGACGCCGCGCCGGACCGCGTCGGCGAGGCCGGCGAACACCGCCGCGTCGTTGCACCTGAAGAGCGACAGGGCAATTTCGTGGCGCGCGCGACGGATCACGTCCAGGATGACGTCGCGCCGCTCGGCGACGGCGGTCACAATTCGGGTTTCGTTCATGCAGGGCGATGGAGCCGGTCCGCGACTATACCTCAAACCGTTCACGCGCACGATCGCGAAAATTCCGGTCAGGTATACTCGTCGAACCCTGGCGAGCCGTCCGGCCGTCGGGGGGCTGTTTCCGGGCGGGATCGGTGCTACAGTTCGGCCCTTGTGAGGTTCGGCGGCCCGGACCCACCTTGGGAGGTCTCATGACGCGCAGCCTGATCGCTGGTTCCCTGGCGCTGCTGCTGGCGCCGCACCTGCTGTTCGCGCAGGCCAAGGCGAAGGCGCAGAACGTCGCTGACATCCCGTACGAGTCGGTGCCGAATTTCCTGAAAATGCCGCCGAACGTCTACCTCGGCGAAGGCATCGGCGTGGCCACCAACTCCAGGGGTCATGTCTTCGTGTACACGCGGAGCGGCGAGACGCGCCTCTTCGAGTTCGACCAGAACGGCAATTACGTGCGCGAGATTGGTGCGGGCAACTACGGGTTCGCCTTCGCGCACGCCGTGCGTGTCGATCCGCAGGACAACATCTGGGCGGTCGACGAAGGCACGAACATGATCATCAAGTTCAACCCCCAGGGCCGGGTTTCGATGACGCTGGGCCGTCGCCCCGAAGCGGTCGAGCAGCTGGCCGATCTGACCGGCCAGGGGGGGTATTCAGGCGCCAACAAACCGTATTCGTTCAACCGCCAGACCGACGTCGCCTGGGATAAAGACGGCAACATCTTCGTGTCCGACGGCTACGGCGACTCGCGCGTCGTCAAGTACGACAGGAACGGCCGGTTCATCAAGAGTGCCGGGACGCGCGGCAACGGGCCAGGCCAGCTGAATCTGCCGCACACGCTCGCGGCCGACGCCCAGGGGAACATCTACATCGGCGACCGGAGCAACAACCGCGTGCAGGTCTGGGACAACGATCTGAACCCCAAAGCGATCTATGACACGGTCGGCAGCCCGTGGGCGGTCTGCGTCTCACCCGGTCCGCACCAGTACCTCTATGTGTCGAACTCCATGCCCGACAACGGCGACTCGCGACTCGGCGCCCAGACCGGCGAGATCTACAAGATGGAACTCGACGGCACGATCGTCGGCAAGTTCGGCCGGGCGGGAAAGGCGCTGAAGGAGTTCAGTACCGTACACGAAATCGACTGCCGCAACCCGAACGAGATTTTCGTGGCGGAAATCACCGATTGGCGGATTCAACAGATCATCCTGCACCCTGCGACCGCCACAGCGTCGACCGGCAAGGCCGGAAAGTAGGAGAGGCAGATGACACCGACCGCTGTCCGATCGACCCTGCGCCTGACCTCGCTTGCGGCCGTCATGGCGGTTGCCGCGCCGCCGCAGCCCGTCCGCGCGCAGACGGCGCCCGAGATCCCGTTCGAGGCGAACGCGGAGTTCGTCAAGTTGCCCGACGGCACCTTCCTGGGGGAGGTCGCCGGCGTGGCGACCAACTCCAAAGGGCACCTGTTCGTGTATTCGCGCACCGGTGCGGCCAACGCGACCGTCGGCGCGTCGCGGACGTTCTACAAGTCGGGATCGCGGCTGTTCGAGTTCGACCAGACCGGCAAATTCGTGCGCGAGATCGGCGTGGGCGTGTACGGCCTGAATTTCGCGCAGGCGGTGCGCATCGATCCGCAGGACAACATCTGGGTCGTCGACCAGGGATCGAGCAACGTCATCAAGTTCGACCCCGAAGGGCGCATCCAGCTGGTGCTCAGCCGCAAGCCGGAAGCGATCAGCGTGCGTCCGGCGATGCGCGGTGGCGCACCCGGCGCCAGCGCCGAAGGGCGCGGCGCGGCCCCGCAGGGTCGCGGAGCCGAGGGCCGCGGGGGCGCGCCGGCCGCAGCGGCGGGGGGCGGCGGACGGCCCGGCACGCCAGGGCCGCCTGGCACCGGCATCCCGGGGGATAACTTCGTCCGCACGGCGGATGTCGCCTGGGATCGGGCCGGCAACATCTACGTGGCGGACGGCGTCACGATGAACGGCGGTAACGCCCGCGTGGCGAAGTTCGACAAGGACGGCCATTTTCTGAAGTCGTGGGGCTTCCGCGGCGCCGAGTCGGGGCAGTTCAATTCGTTGCATGGCATCGCGCTCGATGCCCAGGGCAACGTGTACGTCGCCGACGCCGGGAACAAGCGGATTCAGGTCTTCGATGGCGACGGCAACTTCAAGTCGGCGATCACCGGCGTCGGCGTGCCGTCGGCGATCTGCATTTCGCCGGGGCCGCACCAGTTTCTGTTCACGTCGAACTCGAACGATCCCGAGACGCTGGACAACGGCGAGATCTACAAGCTGGAGCTGGACGGCCGCCCGGTCGGCAAGTTCGGACGGGCGGGCAAGCTGCCCAAGGAATTCGGCACCGTCAACGCGATCGACTGCCGCAGCGACACGGATCTCTATGTCGGCGAACTCCTGAACTGGCGCGTCCAGAAGGTGACGCTGAAAAAATGAGCCGCTGCCGGGCGGGTGGCCGCGGCAGGAGCGACTCGTGGCTCGGCCCGTTCACATCGGAGCGTTGATCGCCGTGTGGTTCGCCGCGGCGCTCCCGGCCGGCGCGCAGGACCGGATGCCGCCGATGCCCGCCGCCACGCTGACGGAGGCGCCGAAGCCGGCGATCGAGGAGGTCCGGAAGGCGCGCGGTGCCGACCTCAGCGGCCCCTTCGTTCCCTGGCTCCGGAGCCCCGAGGTGATGACGCGCGCCCGCGCGATGGGGGATTACCTGCGTTTCCGGCGCGCGCTGCCGCCGCGGCTCAGCGAATTCGTCATCCTGCTGACGGCGCGCCGCCGGACGCAGCCCGACGAGTGGCACACGCACGCACCGCGCGCGGTCCAGGGCGGGTTGAGTCCGGACATTGTCACGGCGATCGCCGAGGGCCGGCGTCCGGAACGACTCGCGCCCGACGGGCAGGCGGTCTG
>JBPYEE010000177.1:0-4731 GCA_051985095.1 Vicinamibacterales bacterium
GAATCTCGCCCGCTTCGCCCGAACTGAGATCGAAAAAGCGCGTCGTCAGATTCTCCGGATAGAGGAGCGCGCCATGCGCGCGCGATGACAGGCATGCCTCAACGATGAGGGTCGAATCCTGGGGTCGGGACATCAACGGCTCGCCTCTCGTCCCCTCGACGATTCGGGCGCCCGCCTCGTCGTGAACTACCGCCAGCGGCATCGCGCATTCAACTCTACAATCGCCGCGGCGGGAATCCAACACCTTCACAGCTCGCGAACGCGCCGATCGATCAAGCCCGCGACGCATCGCCGGCGGTTGCCGACGAGGTCGCGCGCAGGCAGTCCGACCGCGTTGGCGCGACCCTGAGGTGACGTCGCGCGGAAGGTCGCCTCGACGACACAAAAAAGGAAGTAGGAGGGCGACCTCGCGCGCGAATCCGGAACAATCGCGCACGTCACCCGGGGAAAAGTCCCAGCGATGCAAATCCCGCTCCACTGTAGCTGGTCATTCCCCGATTCGTGTTGACGCTTATCAATCGAGTTTTCGGACCGTTTGTAGGGTATCGTGATCGTGTTCCTGCAAGGCAATGGCGCGGCGCACGAGCGAGTTTCAATGCGGTGACCACGGGTGCGCGTTCTATTCAACGCAGCACGAACTCGCAGCCCTGGTGTCGGCGTTTCTGTCCGAGGGCGTCGCACGAAACGAGCGATGCTGGTATGTCGCGGCCGGCAGGGAGGGCGCGGCAGTCAAGGCGGCCCTCAGCCAGCGCAACCTGCACGTGGACATTGACAATCAGCGCGCGCTGAGCATCAAAGACCGCACCACCGTGTACGTCGTGGACGGTGACTTCAGCTCGGAACGCACCGTCGCCGCCTTCAGCGATGCCGTCGAGCAAGCCTGCCGGGACGGCTTCACCGGCTTTCGGGTCGCCGCCGATGTGTCGTGGGCGCTGGCGCTTCCGAAGGGTGGGCCGCGCCTGATCGCGTACGAGGCGCAGGTGCGATCGTTATTCGCCTCGCGTCCCGTGACCGCGTTGTGCCTCTACCACCGAAAGAAAATGCCGCTGAAAGTGCTGCGTGGCGCCCTGGTGACGCATTCGATCGTCGGTGCCGAGGGCGGCTTTGAAGAAAATCCGTTCTACGACCCGAACGCCACTTCGATCCCGGATGGCGACGAGCCGCCGATCATCTGGAAGAACCCTTTCCGCACGAAGCGAACGCGGCGAACACCGACGCGCTGAGCCCCCAGGCCTTATTTTCGCGACGCCAGTTCGATCGCGCGTAGAATTCGCTTCGTCATCACCGTAATCTGAATGACAACCACCAGGGCCATGATCGTCGTCCAGACGCCTAACACGATCATGATTGCGTGCAGAAATCGGTTCGTGTCGCCGCTGTGCACGGCCGCCCCTCCTTGCACGAAGGCGATTCCGAGCACACCGACCGCCACCGCCACGCCGATGAGGAGCCGGTTTCTGTGGCGATCGACGGCGTCCAGGGAACGACGAAGGACTTCTTCGTTGCTTTCAGTCATCAGAACCTCCAGAACCGTTCAGGTGTTTGCGCAGCGTTCGCAGCCCGTACGCGAGTCGCGACTTGGCCGTGCCCAGGGGGATGGCGAGAATCGCCGCCACTTCCGGCAGCGACAGCTCCTCCTGGAAATGCAGGATGAGCACGGCTCGACTCGCCGGTGAGATCGCCTCGGTTGCCAGGAGCTCCAGGAGCCGCTCGCCCGATGGTGGCGGTGCTGGCGCGGGCACATCATTCAACTGCGCCGTGTCTTCGTGTCGATCGTGCCAGCGGCGCCGGCGGCGGATGTGTCGAAATGCTTCGCGACTGGCGATGCGAAAGAGCCACGGGCGAAAGAGTTTCGGATCATCCAGCGAGCCGATGCGGCGCACGACGATCATCAGCACGGTTTGGAGCAGATCATCGGCATCGGTTGTGCCGGTCAGGCCACACACGTAGCGACGCAGCACCGGCTGGACGCTGCGCAGGAGCATTTCGATCGCCTCGCGATCATGACACTGCGCGCGCAGCACCCACTGCATTTCCCGGATCGGCGTGATCACGGAGCCCCGTTAATACCTAAAGAGGACCGGCCACGCCAGAGAGTTCGAATGGCGGCGGGCGAGCCGCCTCCACCGGTCCGGTGGACGCGAGCCGCCTGCGGACATGCCAGCGGCGGGGTCCGATTCAGGTCGCAAGGGCCGAGTCGACGTCGTGCGCACGCCCGGCGCGGCGCCTGAGCGTGACTCCGGCCATGAGGCCGCCGACGAGCTTCAGGCCGTGCGCGAGGAGATACGGCCAGGGCTCAGGCTGTCCGGCGGTGACCGCGACATAGAGGAGCGTTCCCACGACGCCCACCAGCACGCCGTGCGCGCGGAACCGGGATTTCAGCGGCCGTCCCAGCCAGAGGGTGATTCCGTAGGTCGCAAGGAGGGACGCCGGAGGGATGACGTAAACGAGGAGGCTCTGATGGCCGCTCATGAAGATCGGCGCCGCGATCGCGAAGAGCGTGACTTCCATCAGCACCGCGGCGACGACGACACGGCCCCACTCGATGGACATTCGGAGCTCCTCTCGGACAGTACTCAACCGGTGCAATCCGGGCCTGGACGGGCTCGCGGCGACCGCCTCACGCCGACCAGCGCCGGATGTGTGTCAGCGCCGACTGGTTGCGCCGTATGTGCCTCCAAACCAGACTGCGATGATGATCCCGAGCAGGATCGACGGCAGCAGCGCGTAGCCGACCGCGTGCATCACGGCGATGTCGACGATCATCGCGCCAATCATCGTGCCGCCGAGCAGGAGCGCTCCCACGCTAATGGTCCAGCGCGTCAACATGAGGAGGGCGCCAACCACCTGGACCGCACCAGTCAGGTAGCGAAACCACTGGCCCCATCCAATCTGCTCAAAGATCTTGACCCACTCGCCTTGACTGTTGAACTTGCTGAGCCCAATGAACAGAAAGGCGGCTGAGACCGCCAGCCGAGCCACCCACGCGAGCAGGATACTGATGCCGGTCGGCCGGTCGTCGATCGAGAGCTTCACGTCCGGTGTGGCTGCCATGCGTCGTTAGAACCGGCTGGCGCCGTCGTACCCTCGTTGCGCCGCCGCGCGCTTACGAACCGAGCTTCTCCCAGTACGCCGAGGACTCGACGACGGGAACGACCTGGAAGTCCACAAGATCCGCCCATCGGGCAAGCCACGGCCGAAGGGCCTCCGCGTGCTCTGCCTCCATCACCTGAAAGCACCGGCTCTCAGCCGGGTCGATCCAGCTTGCCAGGTAGCGCACGCCATCAGGCATCATCCGCCCCTGTCGCACGAAGCGCTGATGGACGGCACGGCTGTCGCGGAATTGCTCGATAACCATGAACAGCATCCGGTCAGTATACGGACCGGCGCGCACGGGTTCGACCCGGCGCGCCGCATCGGCCCTTCGGCGCGGTCGCGTGACCCAGGTCAGCGTGGTTCGCCGGGTCGGAGCCGTTCTCCCCTGGTCGGCGGGGCAGTCCTGCAGGTGACGCCATGATCGGCGGCGGCGCTATTGATCAACTGTGAACGAACCGGAGTAGAACTCGACGCCGTTCATGGTTGTTGGCGAATGATGGCCATCCACGTCGCCCGATGCGACCAGGAAGAGGGCGCAACCGGCCTGAGGATGCGCGCCACGCTTGAAGTGGCCGTATCGTCGGGCGGGGCAGTGGAACATCACCTCCGATAGAAGCGTCGCCGTCAAACGTGCCGAGGGCGAAGAGGCAGGCGTGCGCGATTCCGTGCACAACCGGCGTCTCAGGGCTGTTCGCTTTGGAAACGCGCCGCGCCATCATGCGGGACTCCCTGTGCCGCCGACCTGAAGGCCCGTGCCCACGAGGCCCTTCATGGTCGGGATGCAGAGACCAGCCGGTGTCCAGGACGCGCGTCGGGCCAGGGCGTCGCGCGAGCGCATCGGGCGCGCCCGTCCGATCGAGGCGCTCATACGCATACCATCGGCGATCAGGTACGCGCGCATCCGAGACGCCGAGTCCTGGGCGGGCCCGAACGAGAGGGCCGCGTCGATCCGCCCTCGTGTCGCAAACGGCTCATCGCGGCTGGATCGCTTCGGCGTACATGGCGGCGAGGCCGATCCAGCCAAGCACGACAAGATTCGGAAACAACAGTGGCGCCATTGGGGGAGCGCCGTTCAGGACCTTTTCAAAGAGTGTCGGTGCAGGCTGGCGCAAGTCCGCTGCGGCATGCAGCACAAACCCGACGACTCCCACCAGTGCTTGAACCGCGAGGACGCCGGCACACAACAGGAGATACGCTCTCGGCACGCGGACAAGGAACGGGACGAGTAGCACGCCAATCGCGCACGCGCTGCTCACCACTGGAACCCATTCGAGGGGATTGAAGAACCCGTTTTGCGCGTGATCGGTCAGACTGAAGACGAAGTTTCCGACAAAACCGCCGAGCGCGAGCAATAACATCCACTGCGCCCATTCATTCGACGCCGGATCGACCATCCGATTCGCGATGAGCAGCAACCCGAGGCCGGTGAACGCGAGCGGCGCGGCGAACGGCGCGGCATACGTCAGGCTGCGGAGGGTGCGCTCGTAGAAGAATTGGCTGTCGAGATGCAGCACGACGCCTGCCACCCCGACGATGACGGCGAGCCATCCGACAAGATGGCCCACGTCGCGCCACACGCCGGGCCAACGATGCCGCAGCGGCACGACGAGCGCGAGGATCGCCGCCGCCGCGATC
>JBPYEE010000178.1:0-12480 GCA_051985095.1 Vicinamibacterales bacterium
TGGGCGCCGGGCCGTCGATCACGCTGCGCGAGGATCAGAAGCGCGAGAACGTCGACGTGACGTTGGCGCGCCTCGGATCTGTCTCAGGGCTCGTGTTCGACGAGTTGGGCGATCCGATTCAGGGCGCAACGATACAAGTGCTGCGCGTGCGCTTTGAGCGTGGACGCCGCCGCCTCGTGCCGAGCGGAACGGCGCGGATGACGGATGATCGCGGGCACTACCGGATCTTTGATCTCGCGCCCGGCATATACCTGGTCGCCGCGTCAGTCGGTGCCCTCAGAACGGTCGGTGACCACGAGACGGATCTGCCTGGCTACGTGCAGACGTACTTCCCAGGCAGCCCGGATCCCCGGATCGCGCAATTCGTGGCCGTTGCGACGTCGCAGGACGTCGTTTCGATTGACTTCGCCCTGTCGCCCTCGAAGACCGCGCTCGTCAGTGGCTCCATCGTGAACGCCGCCGGCGAACCGACCACGGCCGGGACCCTGCAACTACGGCAGCTGGTCGGTGCGTCTGCTTCACCCGTCCCGATGAACGCCAAGACGTCCAACGGCGGCGCCTTCGAGTTCGCCAACGTCCCGCCGGGCTCGTATGTGATCTACGCCGATCGCGGCCGAAACAACCCGTCGACTGAGGGAGAGTTCATGATGCAGCCGGTCACAGTGACCGGCGACGACGTTACTGGCCTGAAGCTACAGATGTCGTCCGGATCGTCGATCGCGGGGCGCGTCACCTTCGACACGACGGACCCCGACCATCGTCCGGACGCGTCTCGCGTCGAGATCTCACCGATTCCCGTCGACGCGGACATATCGCCCGGCACGCCGGCGAATGCCGACATCGCGCACGACTGGACGTTCCAGATGAGCGGCATCAACGGCGTTCGCCGGCTGCTGGCACCGCGGCTGCCCCCGGGCTGGGCGCTGCGGGAAGTACGGGTGAACGAGGTTGACGTTACCGACCGCCCGATGCGATTCGGTCGGCGCGAGGAGTCGCTGTCGGATGTCGAGGTCGTGCTGACCGATCGTGTCGCCACGATCAGCGGTACGGTTACGGACGGGGATGAGCGTCCGATCGCGGAAGCGCCAGTCCTGGCCTTCGCGATCGACCGTGATCGACGGTACCCGTGGTCACGTTTCGTGCAGCACGCCACGTCGGCCGCCGACGGCAGCTTCACGCTCGACGCCGTTCCCGGCGGTTCGTACTGCGTCGCTGCCGTCGGCGCACTACCGATCGAGGGCAACGATGCGTGGCAGGACGCTGCTTTTCTAAATTCGCTTGTGCCGATGGCCTCCACAGTGACGGTAAACGACGGCGAGAAACGCACAGTCGCACTGCGGATCAATGCTCGGTGACGGTCAACCTTCTGTGCGCCTGCTAACGAAAGCGAATCACGGCATCCGGTTTCAATACCTTGTTCCCGTCTGTCCAAGCGCCCGCTTTATCGCAGCATCCAACTCTGCACTCGCTCGACGACTGAATGAACCATCGGTGATGCAACGTGAAATACAACGGCGAATCGCTTGTCGCCCAGCCGATCTCATTGCCCTTGGGCTGAGCGAAATCGTATGCGTGCATCATGCGGCGAGCACCCGTATTCATGCCGTAGGTATACGTCACCGCAATACTATCCGCATCGAGGTCACCTCTGAGAAATTCCACCGTCGCCTGACCGAGATTCGTCACGATCAACACGGCGTGATCGCCATCTGAAAACTGCACCGGCGGTCGCTGCACGACTACGGGACGCGGCGATGCCTGCCTGTTGCAGAACATTCACGAACTCCGCACTTTCGGGCACCTCTGATGGCAGCCCCGCCTGTGCCGCGTGGCAAACTGACCGTGTGGAGCACATGAGCACCAACGTCAGGGCGAATGCCAGCTTGAACATCGCATCCTCCGCCGTCACATTTCACGTTCATCATCGTGGGGGACTGGCGCGACGCGCGGCCGCCTGAGTTCTCTCGCGGCGTTGCCGGAACTGAGTCTGCGTATCAGTTACTGCGCCGGCAGGTACGGCCCGTGAATCGTAAACAGGTTGTACGCCTCCTCCGTCGTGAATGCGTTTGAGATCCGTCGTTCCAGAGCGAAGAATGCCTCCTTAACCTCGTCGCTGTGTTGCGACCGGGCCTCGAACTGCTCAGGCTGAATGAACGCGGCAGCATCCGCAAGAAGCTGATCCTGCTCGGGGGTCAAACGGTCGGCGTTGACACGTCGCCAGCGCGCGATGTGCTCTCGAAGCAGGGCTGCCCGGTTGGAAGGAGTAAGTCCTGGAAACGTCCCAAGGCGCTGGCTGTCGTCCAACTGCATAAAGGTGTCGTGCGACATCTCGATCGGTTGCGCGCGCAGGTAAACCGTTCCAAGCACGCAACTCAGCACGAAGGGAATGGCCCACAGTCGTTTCATCGTCGGCCCCCTGTTTTGGACGAGATTTACTGCCAACCGGTCTTGACCGCCTTTCCGCGTTGGTAGAGAGCCACGTCGTAACTTCCTTCAGCGTCTACTTTTTCCGGCCGGCTCGCCGAGCAGCCCAATAGGCTTTCATCCTCTCGCTTACGGCCTTCCGCGCCGCCGCTGACATGCCCCGACTGCGACGGACAGTGCGCTTGACGGTCGCTTCCGCCCTGCCTGCCCGTCGAACGACCGAGTGCAGCCCCGGCCTGGTCCGCCAGATGCGGGAAATCTCGGACCAACGCGGCGATTTCCGCGTTGAGTTCCTGATATCGGTATTCGGCGCCCTTGCGCGCCAGTTCGAGAATCTGAGATGAACGCTTCGCCATCGAATCTCCAAACCAACGATTGTAGCCCAGCTGAGCCGTTGCATTAAGTGATCGGCGGAGGGTTGACCCGATGATCTGGGAACCTGAATTGGGAGTCCGTCGGCTTGTCAGCGAACAAGGCATGAAGTTTTGGGCTGCTCCGATTCGCTGACACGTTCACGAAGCAGCTGTTTGTGCGCAGCTTCCTTGGCGATGAGGACGACCCAGCCACCTTCCTGGTTTTTGAGTTCTACGAGTTAACATCGCGCACGTTCCGCCTTCACATCGTGCCGCACGAGCTTGGCGATAATGATCTGAGGTCAGAAACCGCTACATTGGCGGCGTGATGCCCACGCGGACCTGGCGGCTCGCGCTGCTTCTCGCGGCCCTGGGATCGTTCCTTGCCCTGGCCGAAGCCCATTTGTCCCGCGGCGAGCCACAGTGTGGATTTGCTCGAACCGCTGTCGATCTTCCACCGTCGTTTCGAGCCCATGCCGACGCGGCGTTTCGCGATGACGCCCGTAACATTTACTGGTGCGGTGGTCGCGAGGCGAACCCGCGATGAGATCGACTCGCGATCGCTACACGTCGCGGTGATCAGACCGTCGCGTCGGAGGATTCTGCCGGTGCAAAGCAGCACAACCCGTAATGTCTTCGCTTCGCCTAAGCGTACGAGACCAAGATCCTAGAATTCGCGAAACAATTGGAGTGCCATCGCAAGACTGTACAGGCCCCCCGATAGACACGCGAGGGAGATCACTCCGACGAAGCTCCACCATTTCTTGGGTTCGATGAAGACGTAGAAGGCAGAAAACGAAAAAATATTCAGGAGAACGAAGGCGGCGAGAGCCATTGAAAAGAGACCGCTACCGTTTCAGTACACACTAACCTGAAGATCAAGACGTTCGGCCACGTGTAGCGGTTCCGGCACAGCTCGGGCCCCCGTGATTTCTGCTGACGGTTCTGGGCGGTCCCGCAAGAACCGCCTCGAACATTTCGGCAAAGCGTGGCAATATGCGCGCTCGTAACGTCAATCGATGGGCCTGATCCGCCGTGCTGTGATCGTGGTGGTCGTCCTCATAGCGGTCTGCGCTTTTGCTGCCGTGTATCAAGCGGTCGGCAACTGGCTTGACGCGCGCAGTTTCCCGCAACGCGGACGGTCGGTCCAAGCCGGAGCCGTACGACTCAACATTGATTGCTCTGGCGACGGTCGGCCCGTTGTCATCTTGGATAGCGGTTATGGCGTACCCGCGATCGGGTGGAGTCTCGTACAGCCGAAGGTCGCCCAGTTCACACGCGTGTGCTCGTACGATCGCGCTGGGTATGGCTGGAGCGACCTTGGACCAGCGCCACGGACCGGCCAGCAGATCGCGTCGGAATTGCACGCGCTGCTTCAAACGGCCGGAGAACATGGACCCTTCGTACTCGTGGGGCATTCATTTGCCGGATATATCGTCCGGCTGTTCACGAGCGCGTACCCGGAGGATGTCGGCGGCGTCGTTTTAGTGGATGGCGGGCACGAAGATGAAGGCGACCGCATTGAGGCGACGCTCCCAGACGCGGTCAAGCAGCAACTCAAGGCGCGGGATGATCACGATGCACGGGTGGAACGCTATTGGGGCCCTATCCGCCATTACCTCGGTGTAGATCGCGCCAGGATTACGTGGGGCCTGACAACCGACGAGGTCGACGAGCACACGCCGAGGGCGATTCGGTCAGAGCTGCTGCACTTAGTGCAGGAGGCCAAGTTCCGTCGAGCGGTGGGGGACGAGGCGGCGGCCTTCGATACGACGAAGAAACAAGTACGCGAGGCCGGCACCTTGGGCGATCGGCCGCTGGCCGTACTGACGTCCGGACATCCCTATGATTCCGACCCACTTATTCCTGCATCGGTCATCAACCCGTTGACCGAGCTCTGGATCACATTCTTCCAGGTGCAAGAGGTGAACCTCTCGACGCGCGGGAGGCAAATCGTGCTCAGCGACAGTAGTCACATGATCCCCTACGACAAGCCAGAGGCAGTTGTGTCCGCCATCCAAGAGGTTTGGACGGCAACGCGCGGACAAGGCACCCGAGCACACTAAGCTCCTCAGAACAGACACTGAAAGAGAAGGCCAGGTTACCTTGCCGGATCGTAACTGAGTGGACATTCATCCCGATAGTCGGCTTTTGATTCTTGCGGACCACAAGGGTGCACACCGTGAGGTCTTGGGCCCACGAACATCACTCCGACCGCGCCGTACCTCAACGTGAAGGACGACTACTTGCAGGAATCAATTGAGCGGAAACCGTTCGTTTGATCAGGAGCTAAATCGAGCTATCTGCGGCTGCCGACAACCCTCAGCCCGGTCACGTCAGCTGAACCGATCGTGATCGTACCTGGCCCGGACGGGACGTCGTCGGAGATCACCCCAAACATTGAGCCGATTCCACCACCCGCACCTCCCTCGTTTACATTGGCAGTGATGCGGTACGTCCCAGGGAGAACCTGGCCCATTTCGAATGTCCCGTCGTCGCCGGCAAGAGCCATCATCGGCATGAAAAATCCGCTCGATCTGACGTTCGGGATCAGTGTGACCATCGCACCTGGGGATGGGCGGCCACTCTCGTCAACCACCACGCCTGACACACGGAAAGCAACCACCGTGGCGATCGTGAATTCAATGCCGGTGATAGCTTGCCCAGGCGTCAGCGTCACGATGCTGGCGGCGTTCTGATCGAGCGCGCCTGGGAAGAATGTCGGCGCAAGTGTCGTCGCGCCCGTCTGGATCACGTCGAACGGGCCGTGGCGCTGAGCGGCTGCCAAGATCACGTACTCGCCGGACGGGAGCCCCGCCAGTCGGAATTCGCCAAGGTCGTTTGTTGGTCCGTTGCCAACCTGTGCGAACCCGATTGGACCCACCTTGTCGGTGCGCTTGAGGGCAGACACCTGGAGGTTGGCTTCTGGTTCGCCAGCCGCATTCAGAACCCGTCCCGCGATCACCGCACCTTTCTTGAGAGGGATCCGAAGCTGCAGATCCTTAGTGTCCGCGGCAACGGTAAGGCGCTCCGGCGGCCCATCTCCGAACACGTCTGGGTACGAGGCGAACCCGGTCTTCTCAACGTTGAGAATGTATTGAGCGGGCTCGAGGCCGTCGAACGCGAACACGCCATGAGCGTCGGTGATGGATCGACGCGGGCGACGTCCGAACGTCCCGCCCGGCACGTCGACGACCATCGTGAGCGTCACTCGTGCGCCGCTGATTGGTGCTCCCGATGGCGCTTCCATAACCAATCCTGCGATACGACCGCCGGTGGAGGACGACCCTTGTGCCGCGTAGAGGAGGAACGCGAAAGCAAACACGCTCAGCACAATACACCGGAGTCTACGCGGCCGGTCGCGTTCCGTAAATCGGAAACGGTCGGCCGCCCCACGGACGAGTTTGGCTAGTGCGACTGTGCCGCGACGCGCGTAGGGATGTCTTGGGTGATGTGGCTCTAGCCCATAGAGGGCACTGATGGATGAAGTGTTGACGAGACCATGCATTCCCGGTCAATCGAATCGCGGGGGATTGTCCATCTACTTCTTGATCGGCCCACAAGCTGGCGGCGACTGCCACGGAGCAGTCGCGAGCGGCTCGTTGACGAAGCTGTAAGTGGTGAGCACGTCGAACAAGTCTGCGGAAGGTTCGCCGCGTCGAATGTTGGTCATCCGGTAATCGACGGAGCCGATCACGTCTGCGCGATGACTCGCGATCACAATGCCGAGATCGGGTGCCATTTGAGCGTCAACAGCTTTGAGTCGTTCTTCGTCTGATGCGTCTGCAGTCACTGGCGGTGCAATCTGGAAGCAAAAGCGCGCCCAGGCCGGGTTTTGTTGTTTGGCGGGGATCGCGACACGCGTCTCGCCATTGAACAGTCTCGCGACCCTGAAAATACCGGGACCGGGACGGTAGGTGCGCCTCGCCACATCGAATACATAGAACGGAACATGGTCCCGCGTGTATTTGCCCGGCGGGATCTCCAGCACCCCGTAGGGTCCTTCCGGCGTGTCCATCTCTGCCCGCACACGTCCTTGCGAATCGCGGTAATAGCGTGCCGTCACGGTGTATTCGCCAGCCCTGCCATCGGGAAGCCGCATGATGATGTGGGTCGTCGCGTCGGCCGCGAATGGCGCATTCAAGACGGCATCGCGCGAGAAAGGGCCACCCGCTGGAATCGACATGTCGTCATGCTGCGCGCTCGCCGGAGGGACAAGGAACGCAAGAACCACCAGAACGAATCCGGCGCGACGAATCGGGACCATAACCCGTGCCTCCTCACACTGAACGAGTGGATGCGACCATCGCCGAAGAATTGGACCATGTCATCAGCGAGCGCCGCTGATCCGTCACCGTTGGCCGAACACAGACGATGCGAGTGGGCCGAACTGCTCGCCCGTGACGGCGTCCAGGTAGCTGTTCACCGCGCCATCCGCGCCGTGGACCGCTCGAAAAGCGGTCGGTTCGCCGACGCGAACATAGCCGAACGCCAGCGGGCCAGGTGTGCTGCTCTCGGCGTAGGTGGTCGCTGCTTGCGCGCCACGCAGTCGGACCAGACATCCCGTGCGGCAGCGTGATGCGAGGCGATAGAAGTCTGCGGCCCTCCACACCTGATAAGGCCAGTAACCGGGGTTCGACTGCTGTTGGCGGTTCGCGATGCCGGGCAACTGAATTTCGTCCACGCGGTCTCCGACGTGCAGTGGCAGCCCCGGTAATGCGATCGCCGTAACGATCGCAGCTCTTTCGTCTGGACTGTCGCCGACGACAACGCCGTGCAGCGCACTGGATGACGACACGTCGGCGAGCGCCCATTGATGATCGCGAGTGGCCCATCGCCCGTCATCGGCGCGCACGATGGCCGAACCGTCTTGCGCTCCTGCCCCGAACGCCATCGCCAACACGATCAAGAGAGCGCCGCCCGTCCCATGACCAACTTGCATCGCTTCCCTCCCACTTCGGTTGGACGCTGACAATAACGATTGGGCCGGGCCAGCACTTCGAGCATCGACCGGTCTCCGAGTCGGCATGCCCCGATGCTCTTCACGCTGATTTCCGGCGGCGTTGGCGATGTGCTGGCCCATCGGCGCATGAGCTACGACATCGGCCTGGCATGCACGACCACGATCACTTGCGTGATCTCACCGGCAAACCGTTCGCCAAGGTCTCCTCGTTCAGCCCCTGACCCAATCGTCATCACTCCTCGTGGACTCGGGAGTTCGATTGCGACCGGCTCATCAATCGCGACGGAGAGCCGCTTCGGTCCTCCACGCTCGCCAACCGTTCCACGACCATCAGAGAAATCCCGCGAGACGGAAAGGGACACGTCGGCGCGGCCGCCTGCACGAACCCGCGCCTTCACCGCTCCGAACACGTCTTCGGTCACCATGCTCATCGGGCTGGCCAGGTTCTCAAGCCGCAATCGCCGTGGCTCAAACCGAAACGCGCAGCATCGCCATTGACGGCGGTGCGCCTCTCATATCGTGCGATTTGGGACCCGCGACCTCCTTTGTTTGCCAGCCACAGATCCCAAGGTCAGGGTCTGGTTCGCAGGGACGGCTGAGGTAATGGTCGCCGAGAGCTGAAGCACGAGGTTTTTGACCCGACACGAACTCAGCTCAGACGCGTTCGCCTCCAGAAAAGTCGATCGTGTGTGGAGCGGCTTCCGTGAGGAGCGCCAATCGTGCGCTCGCAGAGCGTGTTGCCAACCGCGAATGCCAGGCTGTCCGTTTGACCGATCGTGAGTGCTGTGTCAGCGGTTCCGACTTCGAATGTCGGTCCGTCAACAGGCGTCGCGAGCGCATGAAGAGTGATCGTGACGGCTTCGAAAAGAGCGACCGTGAGTACACGGCGATCGTGCTCACTGCGATCAACACCAGCAACAGCACGATCCCAAAGGCGAGCAGGATCGCGACCACTGGTCGGAGTGAGCTGGCCCATGTGACAATGATGCTGCCTGCGACACCAACCAGAACGGCGACGAGCACGCCGAGCGCGATGGCATTCACTTACGCGTTCGAGCTGATCTTCAGGTCCGCGAAGTCGCCACCTGAGTTGTTGCCAACCCACAATCCGACGAGGCCGCTTTTTCGCTCGCCCAAGAGGGTCACCGACAGGCACGGCGTTGTCGCGTCGTTCACGAACACGCTTACCTTGTCCGAATCGACAACCAAGCGGGCATGGAACCAGCCGTTCGGGTCTGGAACAGGGTTCACCGCGTGCTCGTATTGGCCGGGATGCTCCGTGCGGAGCTTCTGCCAGCCGTTGTTCGGCAACGAGTGATATTGGACGGCGTGGCTCCGGCTGACCGCGTCAACAGCTCGGAAATTGAACGGCCTGAAATACACGCAGTCATACACGTTGCCGCCGGCGTGAAAGGCAACGCCCAAGAAGCTCCGCTGCGGAACGTCCTTGCCACGCAAGTCAATCTCGATCGTGCCGGTAGAAAACTCCGTGCCGGCCAGGAACGCGACACCCTCACCTTCCGCCGCACTGACTCGCGCGCCACGTCGGCCTCCCTCAATCAGCGGGCTGGCTGACCGATTCGTCGGCGTCAGCGCGTGTTTCTCGGTAGCGCCCATCAGATCCGGCTGAAGGGTCCTTCCTTGCGCTGCAATCCACTCTGTCTTTGAGAAGGCCGCTGCGCCAGCAATCAACGTGACGAAGTCGCGTCGGTTCATTGGAGCCTCGCAAGTGAACTCATGATCGGCAGCGCTTTAAGGAAGTTAACGCAGGAAGACGCTCCGTGGATCGGCCGCATCAGGCGAACGCTCAATGTCGACTGGCCCGCGCCAGCGCTGCACGGAGGCGATTACGAAAAAGCCACACATCGCAGCGACGAACACGCCGCCGATGTGGTGATCCCAAGGAATCAGCCCACCGCGTTGAGGCCCTAAGTGATCGTTCCCGATGCGGACGATTTCCGCGACGGTGGCCCACATGCTAAGGAGCTGCACGGCCGCCGCGGCAACGGCCATGGAACTGACCGTCGTCGTCGCAACCCAAATGGACCGATCGCTCCCGGAATAGGTCAGGAGTGCCCGAGCGAACCACGTAGCGGCGAGCGCGAACAGCGCCCAAAACGAGACGACGACCGCGACGTCGAATGCTCGGTCGCGATGCCTGCGCGCGACGGTAATCTCACTCTGAGTGACACCGTGGCTGCGTTTGATGACGCCGTCGAGCTTCGCCAGACAGTCGTTTCCGACTTTGCCATGTTCGAGCAGCCCGCCGTGCCCCTCATAACCGTAAGGTTCCGTGTGGCGGAAATCCGCGTAGCGGACGGCCAGCTCCTCGGCGAGCTGCGCGTCCTCGATCAAGTGTTGTTGGTCGGAGGACAACCGCATGTCGAGTCGGCGCTCTGAATCGCCCGTCCACTCGCAAGCCTTGTTGAAGCGAGTGCGTGGCAAACAGGCGGATGTGCAAGCGACCATCAGCACGACGGCGAATAACGGTCTACTTGTTAGGCGAGCGAAGCTCATCGGTGGCCACGCCGGCAGGGCCATCGCGTCTCGATGCGCAGTATAAGACGGCGCCGCAGTGTGTGGACAAACAGATGTTTGCGGGCAGGGAACGATATGCGAGCGGTCCGCGTTTACTGGGCGAAAAGTGCAAGCGCGTTCGGCGGTGTTTCCGGCGATCACTCGGACACTCCCAACCGCGCAGTATCATGACCTCGCCCTTGGAAACGACGCGCACCGGAGTCACGGAGGCGACGCACGGCGAACAAGCACGCGCCGTACAGGTTCTGCTCGTGTTACAGGTCCTTGCGTGGAGCGTCATGGGCGCCAGCTGCGCTCACACCGCCGCCGAGCCGCCATTTACGCTGAAGCCCCTCGGCTCGAACGTGTGGGCCGCGATTGACAATCCCAAGGCCAAAGCGCCAGGTTACTCGAACGCCGGGTTCGTGATCGGCACAGATGGCGTTGCGGTGATCGACACGTTCGCCAGCGCCGACGCCGCGAAGCAGCTGCGCGCGGAGATCCGCAAGCTCACGAAGCTGCCGATCAAGTTCGTGATCAATACGCACTACCATTCCGACCACGTTACCGGAAACGGCGTATTTGTGCAGACCGGTGCGGTGGTGTTCGGGCACCGCAACGTGCGCGACTGGATTCACGCCGAAAACCTGAGACTGCTGACCGAAGGGGCGGCAGCTGCCCACGAAACCGTGAGTCCCCAGCTGCGGGCGACCATCGAAGGTTTGGTCCCACCCGCTGTCGTCTATGACACCGGCGTGGACCTTTACCTGGGTGCTCGGCGCCTTCAGGTCCGTAGCTTTCCGGGACATACAGGCGGCGACTCGGTCGTCCTTCTGCCCGACGCGAAGATTGCTTTCGCTGGCGATCTCTTTTGGCGGAACACGGCGCCCAACACGGTTGACGCCTCAACGAATCCGTGGACTGAAACGCTGAATACGCTGACGAAGGACCACGCGGAATACACGTTCGTGCCGGGACACGGCGACGTCGGCACCGCACAAGACGTTGTCGCGTTCAGGCAGTACTTGGAAACGCTCAGGCAACTGGTGGGTGCCGCTCAAACCGAAGGAAAGTCGCACTCGGCGGTGGTTGAAACAGTAATGGGCCCACTGAAGGCACAGTATGGCCGTTGGGACTACTTCGACATTGAAGCGCCGGCAAACATCCGGGAGATGGAAGCGGAGTTGACAGGCAAAAAGCGGGTTCCCGTACCTCTGGCTGTCCAGTAACGTCGAGCTTGCCTGCTGCTCGGCCTACAACGTCACCGCACGAGAATCCTGCCCGGAAGGCGAACGTCGTCCGTCAACATCTCGTCGTGCAATGCTGCCGCACTTCGCTGGCGAAGCAGCGCAACGAACCAAAACAGCACGACGCCGAGGACGAACATCGCGTCCAGGTGTTGCGCCCACGGCGACCTCGATGCGCGGAATGCGCCGTGGTGCCCGTTCTGGAGTCGAACGATCTCCGCGAGCATCGACCACATCGTTCCGACTTGCACGCCGAGGAAACTGACCGCGACCGAAGCCAGCCCGATGAAAGCGGCGTGAACGGGCGACGGGCTGGCTACGAAGCGGCGCGCCACCCAACGACAGGCCGCCGCAGCGCCAACCAAATACAGCAGCAGGAACGACAGCCACACACCGGCGTCATACGCGAGAGTGCGCTGTGGACGCGCGGCCTGCACCTGTTCGGCCGTGACCGCGTGGTTCTCTTCAATCGTGAGGACGAGCCGCGCCATGCATTCCTTCAGTAATCGGCCATGCTCGATCTGCCCACCGTGCCCCGGCCACCCAAACCGCCGCTGGTGCTCGGCATCGGCGTAGCGGACCGCGAGGTCCTCCGCGAGCTGCGCATCCTGCACGAGATGCTGTTGTTGTGCCGGATTGCTGAGATCAATCGGGAACGCGGTGTCGCCGGTCGACGTGCAGGTGTCGTTCTGCCGGGCGCGGTCGAGGCAACCGGGACACCGTGCCCACGTCATGCCGAGAATCAGCGCCGAGGCGATAAACAGTCCAAGCCACGGTTTCATGGGCTCTCCTGCTGGCGGACGACGGCCCGTCGCAGAAAGAGAACCCGGAGATCCCCAAAAAGTTCCGCGCTAGCCTCTAGCGGCCGGCATCTGAGAATTCTGCTCTCATAGATCTCACGCGGCGAGGAGATCGATGAGATGTTGCACGGCCGTATCCGCTTGATGATACGCCTGCTCGATTTTGGCGGGCTCTG
>JBPYEE010000179.1:0-10084 GCA_051985095.1 Vicinamibacterales bacterium
ATGTTCGAGGTCAGTAAGGGGTGCCCTCACGCGGACGGTCAAGCGCTTCGTCATGTAAGACGACTTGTACCACTACAGAATGTACCAGTCAAGCCGATGCGGAGAGATCCATTGCCGGACACCGTCAGCGTTCGCGCCGCGCAGCTCCTGAGGCGCCACAACACGAACGCCGATCACCGCCGATCGCGAAAATCCTTAGCAATTCGTGGTCGGCTCTTTTCGTGCGCTGCCGTTGACGGGTGATGAACCCGTTTTTCGGAATCCGTGGCACACGATCGTGACCGCCTAATTCCTCGGTCTCCTCATTGCGGAAGTAGGCCAGTCAAGAACCGTGCGCCACCGTGTGCGTCATCTGTCATTGGTCGTCGGACGCGTGCACTCTTGCTGGAGTGATTGATTCCAAAGCGCGCGTGGGACGGAGCCGTTTCGGCGCCGTCCGATGGAGGACGGCGAGCGGGTGACGGAGGGCGACGATCGCCACTTCCAGGGCGGCTCGCGTTCGAGGCTCCAGCGCACCGCCGGAAGGAGCGCGATGAGGCCTGTACGCGTGAGGATGCACGTTAAGCAGATGTAAACGCTAAGCTCGATGCAACAAGAAGTACCGCGTTTTCGGTAGCGATAGCCGCGTGAACGGTGGTTCGAGGGATAATTGCGGGCGAGACCCTGCATGCCGACACGTCTGACGCATCTTGATATCGTCACGGCGAAGCCGGTCCTCGAGCAACGACTGGCCAGGTACGTCGTCCTCCGATGCGTCCGTAATTCACGCCTCGAAGACCTGCAGCTGGGATTGCGCCATCGTCCGCCATCGGCGACTACACGGATGTGACGGTCATCAGCCCCTTTGGCACGATTCCGTGGTCCCGTCTCTCTCGCGTCAACGATGACGAGATGAAACAGCTGATGATTGACATTGTCGATCGCACATACCAGCTCCTCCGTCTGCTCCTCGACGAGCACCCGGGCCAGGACTTCCTCACGCTGCTCGGCAAACAGGATCCGGCCCTACGCTGGAACGCACCCCGACTCAGCGACACGTGTTGATGACCTCGGCGTATCCGTCAATAGTCCGGGCTCACGGCGAAAGCGGCGTCGGCGGCCCTGTTCAGGATAAATGCGGAGAACAACCCTTCTTGCCGGTTCGGCGTCAAATCAGATGCCATCCATAGTGTGAACATCTCCGAAATCTTCATCAAACGTCCCATCGCCACCAGCCTGATCATGGCCGGGATCGCCATGTTCGGCATCGTGGCGTACCGTACGCTTCCGGTCAGCGACCTGCCGAATGTCGACTTTCCGACACTGAGCGTTTACGCCGGGTTGCCGGGCGGCGATCCGAACACGATGGCCTCGGCAGTCGCCAGCCCGCTCGAGAGACAATTCACGACAATTGCCGGCCTGAGCGAGATGACCTCGTCGAGCAGCACCGGGAGCACCTACCTCACCCTGCAGTTCGATCTCAATCGCGGCACGGATAGTGCCGCCGTCGATGTCCAGACGGCAATTGCGGAAGTCATGCCCCTGCTCCCCGCCGGCATGGCGTCACCGCCATCCTTCTGGAAGTACAACCCCGCGGACGCGCCGATCATGTTCCTCGGTCTCACGTCGAGCACGATGCGGCTCTCCCAGCTGGACGACTACGCAGAGAACGTCCTGGCGCCGCGCATTTCGATGGTCAACGGCGTCTCGCGCGTGCAGGTCTGGGGCGCCGCGAAGTACGCGGTCCGTGTGCAGGTCGATCCGGATCGGCTGCACGCGGATGGGATCGGCCTCAACGAAGTCGATCAAGCCCTGCAGAATTGGAACGTGAACCTGCCGACGGGACAGCTCTTCGGCCGCGAGGCCACTTACAACATTGCCACGTCAGGCAAGCTGATGACCGCGGACGATTTCAAGCCAATCGTGATCAAGTATCGCGCCGGCGCGCCGGTCCGGCTCGACCAGGTTGCCAATGTCATCGATGGCATCGAGAATCCGCTGAACGCCTCGTGGCTGAACATGAGAAAGCGGAGCGAGCGAGCGATCAACCTGCAAGTCATGCGGCAGCCCGGCGCCAATACCATCGAGGTCACTGACTCAATCCGTCGTCTGCTCCCGACATTTCAAGCCGAGCTCCCGCCATCGGTGCATCTCATCATCCGCGGCGACCGCTCTCGAAACATCCGCGAGGCCTTCACTGACATCAGGTGGACGATGCTCGTGACCCTGGCTCTTGTCGTCGGGGTGATCTTCGCGTTCCTGCACAATGGGTCCGCCACGGCCATTCCGGCGCTCGCGCTGCCGTTCTCGATCCTCGGCACGTTCGCGATCATGAAGGTGCTCGATTACAGCCTCGACAACCTGTCCATGATGGCGCTCATCCTGTGCATCGGGTTCGTCGTCGATGACGCGATCGTCATGCTCGAGAACATCGTGCGCCACATGGAACAGGGAGAGCCGCCGCTTCAGGCGGCGCTGGAGGGTTCACGGGAAATTGGCTTCACGATTCTGACGATGACCACGTCGCTGGCGGCCGTGTTCATCCCGATCCTGTTCATGAGCGGACTCCTGGGACGCCTCTTCCGGGAATTCGCGGTCACGATTACGACCGCGATTCTGATTTCCGGTGTGGTGTCGGTGACGTTGACACCGATGTTGTGCAGCCGTTTCCTGCGGGTTGGAGCGCTGCACGCCAAGACCGGTTTCGCCGGCGGCATGGAACGGATGTTTCGCTGGACACTCGGACTCTACGATCGCAGCCTCGTCATCGTGCTTCGACACCGCGCGCTCATGCTGGCCGTGTTCGTGATCGTGCTGGCGGCCACCGTTTCGATGTTTCGAGTCGTGCCCAAGGGGTTCGTCCCCGAACAGGACATGGACTTCATCAACGTCTTCATCCGGGCCGCTCAGGGCACGTCGTTCAACGAGATGACGAACCACTCGAAGCGCGTTTCCGATCTCCTGGATGACAACCCGCAGATCGACAGCTTCTTCTCCAGCACCGGCGGCGGTTCGAACGCGATGAACACCGCGTGGTTCAACGTGCAGCTGACGCCGCGGGCGACCCGGCCGCTCAGTGCGACGGAGATCGCGCAGCAGCTGAGAGAGCAGCTCGCCGGAGTGGCCGGCTTCGAGGCGTTCGTGAACGTCCCCCCGGCCTTGAACATCGGCGGATACGTCGGCAACAGCACCTATTACCTGACCGTGCAGAGTGCGAACACCGACGAGCTGTACCGCTGGGCAGGGCAGCTCAAGGCCCAGATCGCGAAACTGCCCCAGGTCGTCGACGTGTCGGACGACATGCAGATGAAGAGTCCGGCGGTCGGTCTAGTCATCGATCGCGACAAGGCCGCGGCGCTGGGTTTGAACGCGAACGACCTCGAGCTGGCTCTTTACGACGGGTTCGGACCGAAGTGGTCATCCACGATCTATGGCGCGTTGAGCCAGTACCGGGTGCTCCTCGAGCTCGATCCGAAGTACCAGGAGGAAGCCGACTCGCTGAACAAGATTGCGTTCAAGGCGCCCAGCGGTGCGTTGGTTCCACTCGAGACCCTCATCAAGACGCATCAAATGGTCATGCCGTGGGCAATCAACCACGTGGGGGAGCTTCCGGCCGTCTCGATTTCGTTCGGGCTTCAACCCGGGACCTCGCTCGGCGCAGCGACCGACGCCATCCAGGGCGTGGCGTCTCAGCTGTTGCCGCCGACCATCACGACCGCGTTCCAGGGCTCGGCCAAAGTATTCCAGGCCTCCATGGCCAACCTCGGCCTGCTGCTGTTCGTGGCGATTGGCGTCGTCTACATCGTGCTCGGGATGCTCTACGAGAGCTACATCCACCCGATCACGATTCTCTCTGGGCTGCCGTCGGCCGGTCTTGGAGCGCTCGTCACGCTGACGCTGTTTCACAACGAGTTGAACATCTATTCGTTCGTCGGTCTCGTCATGCTCGTCGGCCTCGTCAAGAAGAACGCGATCATGCAGATTGATTTCGCGCTCGAGGCCGAACGCAAGCACGGCAAGACACCGACGGAGGCCATTCACGAAGGATGCTTGATTCGTTTCCGGCCGATCATGATGACGACGATGGCTGCACTCCTGGGATCGATGCCAATCGCGCTTGGCTACGGCGCGGCCGGAGAAGCGCGTCGTCCCCTTGGCCTCGCCGTCGTCGGAGGTCTCCTCATCTCGCAGACGATCACGCTCTATCTGACGCCGGTGGTCTACACCTACATGGCACAGCTCGTCGGTGGATCTACCGCGTGGCGACGCGGTACAGCCGCCCGGCGGCGCCCGTGCTGACGAGGTTCGCCGGGCACGAAAAACACTTTCCGTCGCGGCGGCGATCAGATCGAAACGGACCACTACATGGCGGGAAAAGTCCTGCTCAACGACGTCAAAGCGGTCACCCGCTAACCTGCCCTGAGCCTCGCCCGCTGGGGGTGGCCGTCGCGAGAGCCGACCGGACCGTTCGGCTGGCAGGCGGCGATTAGAATCATGCCGTGTCGATCGACGACTTTGTACGGTACAGCAAAGTGCTCCATGGCTTGACCGCCGATTTTGTGCGCGCGGTCCCGAACGACAGATGGGACTTTACGCCCGACCCGCCTGGACGATTCGGACGCAGACCGGCACCACATCGAATTGGCGACGGCTTTGCGCCATTCTGCAAGCAACTACGCCACGTCGTCTGTGTCCGCGGTGTCTACAATGCCGCGCTGGCAACTAAGAAAGTGGATTGGGTGCGAAAGCACGAGCACTATAGCGGCCCGCTGACTCGGGACGCACTTCTGACCGCGCTCGACGACAAGCAGCGAGACCTGCTCGCCACACTGGAAACCGTCGATAACGACGCTCCGATCGATTGGGACGGAACCCCGTTCACCTTTGCCCTGTTCACGTGGGAGTTCGTGCAACACGAGGCGCTCCATCACGGTCAGTGGAGCATCTATGCCTCGCTGGCTGGGTTCGAGACGCCGCCCAGTTGGCGCGCGTCGTGGGGCTTGTGAAGATCGACACCTTCGATCCCACGACGGAGCGCGCCGTGACCGTCACAGGGGCAGGATCGGGCACGGTTGCTGGTGCGGTGTAATTTCCGGCGGTGTCAATCGGTCCGCAGCTTGCGCCAGGAGCCCGTCACCGCCCACGCTCCAGCTAAAGTTCGGGGTCCGATCACCGAAAACTGACCATAGCCTCCGAGCACGCTGAACTGCAACACGGCACCGGTCACAACTGTGACGCGGAGGGTCAAAGCTCAATGCCGGTCGACGTCGTCGATGTGGCAGTCAGGGAGGAGGAACATGCAGCGAGGCGAAGGCCGAGGACAAACGCCTGTCGCACCTGATCCCTTGCTGTGACCGGTTGCCATGATGCGTGTGGCTACTCATTCGACCTTCCACCGGGACCGTGCTGCTCGCCGCACCGCGTTGTACATCTCTATGTAGTCCTTCGGGTCGAGCCCCGAAGGGCCGGCACTGCGCGCGTCTTCGCTGACATACCCCAGCGCCGCCAGCCGCGCCCGAACGTCGGCCGGCACGGGCTCTACCTGGCCAACCGCCGGCCCGCGCCACAGGGCCGCGAGAGCGTCCAGGTGTCCGACCATCGCCCGGGCCGTCGCCAATCCAGGCGCGTAGCGGTTCCGTTCTTCGAACGGATCCGTTTCCAGGTCGTAAAGCTCGGGCCGCGGCGCGTCGATGAACTTGAATCGTTCGTCCCGAAGCGCCCGAAGCGCGCTCCAGCCAACTCGCTCGGGGTACAGCGACTCGGCATACACGGGCCGCTCGATTGTCCGCACGGCGCCGCGTATTGCCGGCGCGAGGTCCAGCCCGTCGACCTGAACCGGTGGCAGGTGCAGGAAGCTGAACATCGTGGGCAGCACGTCGACGAGGCTCGTCACCGGAGCGAAGAGGCGTGGCGCGACGCCAGGCACGCGCATCAGAAGCGGCACGTGGAGGACGCTATCGTAGAGAAAGACGCCGTGCTCGAGCTCTCCGTGATCGCCCAACGACTCGCCGTGATCGCCCGCGAGTACGACCAGGGTGCGACTGAGCTGATGGCGCGCCTCGAGCGACTGGACCACTCGTCCCACTTGCGAATCCAGGAACGCCAGGCTGCCCTCGTAGGGATCGGACCCGTACTGCGAGCGGTACGGCTCCGGAGGCTGATACGGCGCGTGCGCGTCGTAGAGCTGCACCCATAGGAAAAACGGCGAGGTATCGCGGTCGTTCAGCCAGCGCAGCGCGTCGTCCACCACCTCGTTGCCTGGCCGCCGCACGCGTGCGGGCGCGTCGGCGTCGGTCGTCGTCGTGTCGCGGTAAAGGTCGAAGCCGCGCGCCAGGCCCCGGTCGGCGGCCAGCACGCTCGCCCCGACGAACGCCGCGGTGCGAAAGCCGCGGTCATGCAGGAGCGTCGCCAGCGTGCGATGGCTGGGATCGAGCGGCGGGGACGCATTATCGCGAACGCCGTGGCTCGGAGGATAGAGACCCGTCAGAAGGCTGCAGTGGGCGGGTAGCGTGAGCGGCGCGACGGTCATAGCCTGCTGAAACACGATCCCCTCGCGTGCCAGCCGGTCGATCGCCGGCATCGAGGCGCTCTGAAATCCGTATGCCGAGAGGCGATCGGCGCGCGTCGTGTCGAGGGTGAGGATCACGAGGTTCGTCGGAGGCGGCGGGGCGCAGCTCGTCGAGGCAGCGGTGAGCGCGGCCCCGATCACCCATGCACGAGATCGGCCCCGCGGCATCATCGCCGACTCCTCGTGCGCGCCGGGCCGCTGCTCTGATTCGTGAACGTGACCGCGTGATGCGTTGACGTGCAATAACCCACGACGCTCCCGGACGCAGAGACCTTGACCTTGATGTCACCGTTGAGCGTCCCGATCAGGTTGTTACCCGAACGCGCAGCGGTGATGTCGCCCGAGAGAAAGTAGATGTCGCCAGAGCCGTCCGGCAGCACCTCGGCCACATCGAAAGTCTTGTAATAGAAATAGGAATCCACATAGAACGTCGTCGTCCCGTCCAGTGCGAGTTGGCCGTACATCGAGTTCGCGCCCGAAAGGAAGTTGGCGCCGGCCAGGACCACATGAAGCCGAGTCTCAGTCTCGTCAATCGTCGCCGTGTATCGGCGGTCGCGCCCGATGCTCGGAAGGGCGCCTGCGCCGTCAGTGGCGCAGGCGGCGTCGGCCGTTATGCGGAGCGTGTAGGTGCCCGCGAGACTCGGCGGGGGATTGACCGGCGCGAGGTCGAAATTGACGTTGTCCGTGTTGCCACTGACGGTCAGGGTTTTTGTAATGGTCACGTACGCATCCTTGCTGACCGTCATCCCGACGTTGCCGGCCACACCGTACAATCGGTATAAGCCTCCAGTGGTCACGACGGAAAGGCCCGCACCAACTCCGCCAGTCACCTGCACCAACGCGCCTGCGAGCAACTCTCCGAACCCTGTGACCGTTCCAGAGAGCCGGAACGTGCCGGTTGGCACGACCAGGATCACTTGCGTCGCTGGGATGCCGGTGAGCATCGCGGTGACAACGACGTCCCCGGATTGAATGCCCGACGCGAGGCCGGTCGCGCTGACGGTCAGGATCGACGTGTTCGACGAATGCCACTGCACCGTCGCGGTCACGTCCTTCTGCGATCCGTCGCTGTAGGTCGCCACTGCGGACAACTGCGCCGTGGACCCGGGCGCGATCGTTGATGCGCCCGAAATGGCCACACGGGTGACCACCGGCTGGGACGGACCGGTGGTGGTGACGGTAGGTGCAGAATGGCACGAAGGCCAGACGGCAGCCACCACGACAATCGTTCCGACGGCGATGAACAGACGCACGACGCGCATTCGGATTGAATCGATTCGGGTGAGTTTACGGGCGCCGACCAGAGCGGCGTGACACCCGTGCTGAAGAGCGACGTACGAAACGGCGAGGACCACGGCACCTCCGAAGAGGATCAACCGAAAAGGCCGCTATTTTATTCAATCGAAAGTTCCGCACCCCACCCGCACGCACGTCGCTGTGCAGCGTGATATTCACAGCATTTCGACCGCTGGTCGCGTTACGTGCGGTGATGGCGCCGCAATCGGGAGTCACAACTCGAGCTCACGGCCTGTATCGGTAGTCACTCCCTTCTGAAACACCACATGGGCGGCGGCGACGTGTTCGATCGTCAGTCCGACCGATTCGAAAATCGTGACCTCCCGCGCGGACCGTCGTCCGTCGCCGCGCTTCCCGGCGACGTCTGCCATCACCACAGCGTTCTGACCCGTTGCCAGGCCACCAGCCTCTACGAACAGGCGCCCTCGGTGGGCAAGCGTCGTCGAGATGTCACGCGCATCAGAAATGGTGAGGCCGGCAATCATGACGTGCGTGCCATCCGCAATCCAGTCCGGCCGCACCGTCACTTCACCGGGCGGAACGGCAATGACGAGGAGATCGGCCGCACGCACGGCATCTTCGACGGACCGTGCCACCTGGACGTCGAGGTTGGATTCGAGCCGATCGAGCAGGGCTTCCTGATCCTCTGCGGTCGGACTCCAGATGCGGACGCCCGACAGCTCGAACACAGACTCGAGCGCTTCCAGGTGCGGACGTGCAACTGTGGCCGGGCCGAGAATCGTCAGCCGACTGGCGTCGTCTCGGGCGAGCAGGCGGGCGGACAATGCCGACATGGCGGCCGTGCAGGCATGCGCGAGGTAACGACCACCAACGACGGCGAGAATCGCGCCGGTCTCTGGACTGAGCAGCAGCAGAGTCTCGAGGGTGCTCGGCAGACCGACGACGGCGTTGCCGTCGAACGCGCTGGTGAGCTGCGTGCCGAGAACCGCCGGCTCTGCGCCATCGGCCGGTGCATAAGCTGTTGCGCAGTCGATCCGGCCGCCAGCTAGAGCCAACACGGCGGTGGCAGATTGTGGAGACGCGCCGCCTGAAAGTCGGCGAATGGTCTGTTCCATGACGTCGACGAGCGCGTCCATCTCGAGCAGTTGCTCGACGTCGGCGTCACCCAAGAGCCGAAAGAACGCGCGCCGGCCCGCTAACTCGTCCGGCTGTTCGTTAATGGCATCATCGTCGGTGGCCGGTTCGTTGAGCGCCTCCACGCAAGCCGCGGCGCATTCGTCGCAGATCGCGGCATCGTTCGCCGCAATGAGATCCCTGCCGTCACGTGACGTTCGGCCGCAGAACGCGCATGTGAGCGTGTCGTCGGCGGACGTATGCGCCGCGATCCGTTGAAAATCCGGCATGACGGAGAGTATACGTTTGAGCGACTCCCGAAATACATGTCCGTCGTCGCATTCAGGGCGAACTCGATTGATCCAGGTCCGCCGCAATAGTCGTGGACATTCGTAGCTCGATATCCGAATACTGTCGTCCGCGCACCTCCAGCCGAATCGAAGGTGACAGCCGGTGGCCCCAAAACCGAGCCCCACTCGCCCGGCTGGCGTTGGCTTCGCGGTCGCTGCGCGGAGACTCTGGCTATCTGCGCCGTGAACGACGCGCCTTTCCGTGCACTTTCCGTGCCCTCACCTGATCGTCCACGTCGAAGAACACGCCGTTTCGCTCGCGACCGATTGTCGCGCCAAAAGCTGCGCGGTGGATCTGGATCCTCAGATTCAAATGAGAATCCGTCCTGGATGGACGACCATTTGATCGTGGAACCAGTCTTGATGAAGTCTCCTCAGAAGTTCTGTGCCTCGTTCACGACCGTCGCACAGTCGATGTCGCCGTCCCATCGAACATCGGAGGAAACGGTCGCCGGCACCGGCGCGATGGCAGCGATGCCCATGCTCGGCAGGCCCTGACCGTAAGTGAGCGAGTTGCGTTGAAGATGGATTTCGACTGAGTCGCCACAAGAAGTTTTCTAGCAGAAACGGAGATGCAGAGAGCAATCGATGCAAGGCGGATAGAGTTCTGGCGAACACCAACATGATCTGATAGGGGTCATCGTCGTCTTCTCCTCGATGACTGTCAGATCATGTCCCAAAACTGTTCCGGCTAATGCGCATTCACATGCCCGCGCTGGAGATGTTGCTCTGCGCACTTCCTAATGCGGTCCGTAAGGAGACCTGGAATCTCGACTTGCGGAAAGTGCTTGCAGGGTAAGATATCGACAGTGAGGTT
>JBPYEE010000180.1:0-7478 GCA_051985095.1 Vicinamibacterales bacterium
GCCGCGACAATCTTCTCGCCATCCTTCAGTTTGAATTGCTTCTGAATCGGTTCGCCGTAGCCGGTCGAGGCCGGCACGTCGATGACCCGTGACGTGTAGGCGACGCCGAAGTTCGAGAAGAAGGCGCAGGTCGCGCGCGTGCTGCCGGCAAATGCCGCCAGCACCGAATCTCCTTCGCGCAGACGCGTGGTCGACAGATCCTTGACTTCCTTCTGGCGCTTGACCCACCCGTCCCGCGACACGATGACCACGTTGTCTTCCTCGACGATGAAGTCGTCCGGCGTGTATTCGACCTCGCCCGCGTCGCTGCTGATCGTCGTGCGCCGCTTGTCGCCGTACCTGGCGCTGACCTCCTCGAGCTCGGTGCGCACGAGCTTCCACCGTCCGTCCTCGTCCTTCAGCAGGACGTTGATCTGGCGGGCCCGCCGGCGTTTCTCCTCGAGCTCCTGGCGGATGACCAGGATCTCGAGGCGCGCGAGGCGATAGATCTTCAACTCGAGGATGGCGTCGGTCTGATCGGCGTCGAGCTTGAACCGCGCCATGATCTTCTCGGCGGCGTCGGCTTTGCCGTCTGACCGGCGGATCATCTTGATGATCTCGTCGAGTGCGTCGAAGACCGTCGCGAACCCTTCGAGGATGTGGATCCGTTTCCTCAGTGCCGCCAATTCGTGCTCGAGCCGGCGGGTGACGACCTCGAGGCGGAAATGCAGAAAGTGCCAGAGGATCGGTTTCAGATCGAGCCGCTCGGGCCGACCCACCTCGGGATTCTCGGTCGGAATCAGACAGGTGAGGTTGACGGCGAAGTTGATCTGCAGCGGCGTGTGCCTGAAGAGGTACGCCATGATCATCTTCTCGTCGGCGTCCTTCTTCATTTCGAGCGCAATGCGCACCTCGTCGGTCGACAGATCCTTCACGTCGACGAGCTGCGGCAGCTTTCGCTGCAGCACGATGTCGCCGATGCGTTCCACCAACTGCGCCTTGTTGACGGTGTAGGGAACGCTGTCGATGTAGATGGTCTTCGTCGACCGGGTCTCGGGCCCGATGTCCCACGTGCCGCGCAGCCGAATCGTGCCCGATCCGCTCTTGTAGATCTGTTTCAGCTCCTCCGGCGAATTCAGAATCTGTCCGCCGGTCGGAAAGTCAGGGCCCTTGATATAGCGGCACAACTGGGCGTTGCCGATGTCCTCGTTGTCGAGCAGCTTCACGAGCGCCGTACAGACCTCGCCGAGGTTGTGCGGCGGAATGTTGGTCGCCATCCCGACGGCGATGCCGGTTGTGCCGTTGATCAGGAGATGGGGAAGCCGCGCCGGCAGCACCACCGGCTCGGTGCGGGTACCGTCGTAGTTCGGCCGGAAGGGCACCGTCGCCTGGTCGATTTCCGTGAGCAGCTCGTCGCTTACCCGCGCGAGCCGGCACTCGGTGTAGCGCATCGCGGCGGCGCTGTCACCGTCAAGCGATCCGAAGTTGCCGGAGCCGTCGACCAGCGGGTAGCGCAGCGAGAAGGGCTGCGCCATGCGGACCAGGGTTTCATAGAGCGCCGCGTCGCCATGGGGATGGTAGCTGCCCATGACGTCCCCGACGACCTTTGCGCATTTGCGATGCTTGGCGTCGGCCGTCAGGTTCTGCTGCCACATCGTGTACAGGATGCGACGCTGAACCGGTTTCAACCCGTCGCGTACGTCGGGCAGCGCGCGCGACGTGATGACGGACAGGGCATAGTTGAGGTAGCGCGATTGTGCCGCCTCGTGCAGTGCCACCGCCTGCGTCGCGTCGCCGTTGCCGCCTGACGCGACCGGCGATCGCAGGGCGGCGTCACGGCCATCGCTCCCGGGGTCCAGGTTGTCGAAGAGCGACTGTTCGCGGGAGCGGCGTTTGGCCATGCGTCGCGATCCGAGGCGGGTCGCGTGATGACTCTAACACGCCCCGGATCGATCTCGATGGTGCCGGATCCCGATCGGGACCCGACGCGGATCACTTGACGATCGGGTTCTGCGGGTCCTTCGACCAGTCTTCCCACGAACCGAGGTAGATCTTCGCGGGAACGCCGACGACGCGCGCGGCCCAGGCCATCAGGCTCGCGCGCATGCCGACCGCGCAATAGGTGACCACCTCGTGTCCTGGCGTGACGCCCGCGCGCGCGAGCACCGCTTTGATCTCGTCGGGGGATTTGAACTTCATCGTCTGCCGGTCGGCAAACAGATCCTGCCAGAGAATCAGCGTCGCATTCGGCAGATGGCCGCCGTTCCACTCCTGCTGGGTGCGCACGTCCAGGATGCGCGTCGTCGCCGACTCGAGGTGACCGCGCATCCATGCGGCATCGACGAACAGCTCAGGCGCCGGACGCGGCGTCAGCGGTCCGGCTCCGGGCGGCGGCGCCGCGGTCTCGACCCTCCGCTGCTCGGAGCGCCAGAGGCCGATGCCGCCGTCGAGCCACGAGACGTCGTCCCCGTGGCCGATCGCGGCGAGCGCGGTGTTGACCCAGCCGGTCGCCATCGGCGAGTCGCCGTACAGGACGACGTGCGCGCCATCGGCGACGCCCGCCGTCAGCAACACCTGAATCAAGGCGTCGGTCGGTGCGAGACGGTGTCCGCCGCCGCCCATCTGCACCGTCTCCATGTGGTCGATGACCCGGGCCCCGGGGATGTGGGCCTGCCGGTAGGTTGCCGTATCGCCGACGTAGATCACCCGGACCCGGGGATCGGCGAGATGCGCGTGCAGCCACTCGGCCGACACGATGGGATCAACGGCGGCAGCGAGCAACGCGAGAGCGATCACCATGTGCAGGTTAGACGTCGCCGCCGACCGCGTCGTTTCACCGATCGCGGGGCCCGGGGGGCGGCCCCCCCCCCGGCCCCGGACCGGGCTACTTGATGAACAGCATTTCCCGGTAGGTCGCCAGCGGCCAGGTCTCGTGCGGGATCGCCAGCTCGAGCTCGTCGCCCGCGTCACGCAGCCCGACCATCGCGGGGATCACCACGTCGCGGAAGTGCTTCGCGTGGTGTTCCGCGGAGCCGTTGCCCTCGTGACCAAGCGCGTGCGTCAGCCTCGTGGCCGCCCGCGTGAACTGGTCGGTCTTTCGCGTCAGCCAGTCGAGCAGCTTCTTGCCCTCGGCCGATCGTCCGCCAGCGGCTTTCACCGCCGCCACGCTCTCGGCGACCTGCTTCTGATACTGCAGCGCCGCCGGCAGCACGTAGCGATTCGCCATCAGGACCATCAGCTGTCCTTCGACGTTCACCGTCTTGATGTACTGCTCGACCATGATGTCGTAGCGTGCGCGGACCTCGCGCTCGTTGAGCACCTTGTATTTCTCGAACGCGGCGATCGCCTCCTTCGACGTAAGCTGCGGCAGCGCATCGACGGTGTTGGTCAGATTGAGCAGCCCCCGTTTCTTCGCGTCCGTTTCCCACGCCTTCGCGTAATTGTTCCCGTTGAAGATGATCCGCTTGTTCTCCTTGATCACCTTCGGGAGCAGCTCGGCGACCGCCTGCTCGACCGGTTTGCCGCCTTTCGTCGCCTGTTCGAGCTCCGTTGCCATGTAGTCGAGCGATTCGGTCACCGCAAGATTCAGGCAGATGTTGGGCAGCGCGATGCTCTGATTGGCCGACACCGCGCGGAACTCGAACTTGTTGCCGGTGAAGGCGAACGGGCTCGTGCGATTCCGGTCCCCGGCGTCGCGGGGCAGCTTCGGGAGCACCATGACACCCGTGTCGAGCTCCCCGCCATGCTTGGTCCCCTTCGCGCCGCCCTTCTCGATCTGTTCGCAGATGTCGGTCAGCATCTCGCCGAGAAAGACCGACAGGATCGCCGGCGGCGCTTCGTTGGCGCCAAGGCGATGATCGTTGCCGGCGCTCGCGATGCTCGCGCGCAGCAGCCCCTGCCACTTGTTGACGGCGCGGATGACCGCCGTGCAGAACACGAGGAACTGCATGTTGTCGTGCGGGTTCGCGCCCGGTGACAGCAGGTTGTGTCCGTCGCCGTCGCTCATCGACCAGTTGAGGTGCTTGCCGGATCCGTTGACGCCCGCAAACGGCTTCTCGTGCAGCAGACAGGCCAGGCCGTACTTGGGCGCTGTCCGTTTGAGCGTCTCCATCATGATCATCTGGTGATCGGTGGCGACGTTCGCGTTTTCGAACACCGGCGCGATCTCGTACTGGCTCGGCGCCACCTCGTTGTGGCGCGTTTTGACCGGCACACCCACTTTGTACAGTTCGGTCTCGACCTCGGACATGAACGCCATCACGCGATCCGGGATCGCGCCGAAATACTGATCTTCGAGCTCCTGCCCCTTGGGCGGTTTCGCGCCGAACAGCGTGCGCCCCGCGTTGATGAGATCGGGGCGCGAGAGATAAAAGTAGCGATCGATCAGGAAGTATTCCTGCTCCGGACCGCACGTCGTCACGACGCGTTCGGCCGTCGATCCAAACAGCTTCAGGACGCGCACCGCCTGTTTCGACAGCGCTTCCATCGAGCGGAGCAGCGGCGTCTTCTTGTCCAGCGCCTCGCCGGTCCAGCTGACAAAGGCGGTCGGGATCACGAGCGTCACGGCGCCGCCGCTGTAGAGCAGCCACGGCGGGCTCGTCGGATCCCACGCCGTGTAGCCGCGCGCTTCGAAGGTGGACCGCATGCCCCCGGAGGGGAAACTCGACGCGTCGGGTTCCCCTTTGATCAGCTCCTTGCCCGAGAACTCGGCGACCGCTTTTCCGTCCGCAGACAGCTGGAGAAACGAATCGTGTTTCTCCGCGGTGATGCCGGTCAGCGGCTGGAACCAGTGCGTGTAATGGGTGGCGCCATGTTCGACGGCCCATTCCTTCATCGCCTTCGCGATCGCATCGGCGGCCGACAGATCGAGCGGCACGCCGTGCGTGATCGTGCGGCGCAGCGCGTGATACACGGGCTTCGGCAGGCGCTTCTGCTGCACGTCGTCGTTGAAGACAAGGCTCCCGAACGTCTCGGTGGGCCTTGCGTCACGCGTGTCTTTCCCATTTGTCACCGACCAGTCGCGAATGGCGCTGATCGCTTCCCCGAGAACGGCCGAACCCATGACGTGTCCCCCCTTTGCTGACCAACGGACCGGTGGAAAACGGGCCTCATCGCCCGCCGGTACCGGAGAATCCATTATCGGTCGAGACGTGCAGTTCTTGCAAGAAGTTGGTGGCAGATCCGTGATAGTTAGCCAACGAATTGTTCAATGACCTCAAAAACGTGTCGATCCTGCACGAAACAGCTGCTCAACACGACTCGGCAGGGCTCCATCCGAGCAGAACCAGGAATTCGGCGAGAATCATCGCCGTCGCGCCCCAGATCTCAACGCCGCTGACGCGGAACGTGGGGACCGCGATCTCGATGCCGTCGCGCTGCCGGGTGGTCAGGGCGAGGCTTGACGGGCGCACCAGCGCATCGAGAGCCACCTCGACGATGCGGGCGACTTCACGATCGGCGGCTCTGAGGACGGGCCGCGTGTCGGTGGCGGCAACGATGGGCTGGAGGCGGAAGCCGCTGACCGGAATATCAATCGGCGACAGCCGCCCGAGCACGTGCACTACCTCGGCCATAAGGCCGATCTCTTCGTGCGCCTCGCGCAGCGCGGCGGCCTCGAAGGTCTCGCCGGGATCGACCACGCCGCCGGGCAGCGAAATCTGGCCTCCGTGCCGCTCGAGCGTGCGGGCCCGCTCGGTCAGAACAACCACCGCGTGCGCGTCGACGGGGAACAGCAGCAGCAAACCGGCCGCGTCGCGACTCGGTGCCGGCGTGACGCCGGGCGGCCACGGTCGCCGCGGGACGGGCGCCAGATGTGCATGGGCTGAGGCGCCGGGCAGCGCCGTCGCGAGCCGACGATGTAAATGATCGATGACATCTGTGAAAATCACACGTTGTCAGCCAGGATCCGCAGAATTGGAGTACCGCCGGTCGGAAAAAAAAAGTTGTCGGCCGGGAGCCGCTCGAGCTTGAACGGCGTCACTAGAATGGCATGAAATCGGAGGACGTGCTTGGCCCTGTTTCGACGAGCGGCGGACTTGCGCGTCGGCGACGTCGCGCCGGATTTCGAGCTGAGCGGATCGGACGGGCGGATCTATCGCCTGCGGGATTTCGTCGGCGTGCAGCCGGTCGTCCTGGCGTGGTTCCCGAAGGCATTCACGGGCGGCTGAACAGCCGAATGCCGGTCGCTCGGGCGGAGCGGCGACGCGCTTCGAAGTCTGGGGGTTGCGTACTTTGCGGCGAGCACGGACGCCGTCGCGACGAACAAGCGGTTCGCCGAGTCGCTCGCGCTCGACTTTCCCATTCTGAGCGATCCGGACGCGAGCGTCGCGCGCGCGTACGGTGTTGCCGGGGTGACAGGATTTGCGTCACGATGGACGTTCTACATCGGCACCGACGGCCGGGTTCGAGAGATCGACCGGCACGTCAGCGCGCGTACGCATGGCGAGGACGTTGTCGCCGCGGTTCCGCGGCTGCTCGCGTCCTCTTCGTAGCCTGAAGACACGACGAGAATTCATCTATGGCCATTCTTGACCGCTTCCGCACCCAGCCACGCCAGAAGCACCCCGATCCGGCCGTTCGGCTGGCGTTTGTGCAGGAAATCCCGCTGACCGAGCACGAGCTCCTGATTGAAATGGCGCGTGACGACGCGGACGCCCGGGTGCGCCGCGCCGCGGTCGGCAAGCTGCTCGACCCCGGGGCGCTGGCGGGAATTGCGGTGCAGGACGCCGACGAGCACGTGCGATCGGCGGCGACCGCCATGTTGCGCGACATCGCGCTCGAGGCGTTCGAGGGCATCGGAGAGGGCGAGAGCCTGAGTGCCGTCGACGCATTGACCGATGCGCGGACGCTGGCGGGCATCGCGAAGAGCGCCCCGCGCGAAGCGACGGCCGTTCGCGCGCTCGCGCGCGTCATCGACGGCCAGGATCAGCGGGTCATCGGATCGGTCGCGCGGCACGCCGAGCACGAATCGGTGCGGCGCGCGGCGTTTGACTCGCTGCAGGATCCGGACGAGATTCTCGGCGTCGCGCTCAATAGCGAATTCCGCGAGCCCACGACCGCCGCGGTCGATCGGATCGCGGATCGCGAGGTGCTCGAGCAGATCGCCAATCGTGCAAAGAACAAGACGGCCGCCAAGCGGGCGCGGGCGATCGGGCGCGAGCTCGACGACCGCAGGGCGCAGGAAGCCGCCGAGGCCGCCGAGGCGCGCGCCGCCGAGGCACGCGCAGTCGAGGAGGCCGAGCGATCGCGCGATGCGGCCGTCCGCGAGGCCGCCGCGGAGGCCGCGCGCGCGGAGGCCGAGGCGCGTCAGCGCGCCGCCGACGACGTGGCGGCTCAGCACCGCGCCGAACAGGACGCGGCCGACCGCGCGCGGCAGGCGGCGGCCGAGGACGCCGCACGCAAAGACGCCGAGCGGCGGCACGCACGTCTCACCGAGCTGGCTGACGAGGCCGTGCGCGTCGCGGCGGTCGAGGATATGGCCTCGGCGCGCCGCCAGTTCG
>JBPYEE010000181.1:0-5180 GCA_051985095.1 Vicinamibacterales bacterium
GCGCGGCGTGAACATAACGGCTGACACCATTTTACGAGACGCGCAGCTCGCAACAGATGGGCGTCGGACTGGTGGATGGTGCGCACGCGGCGCAGGGGGCCGTGTCCCCGGCGCGGGGGCGGGCGCAGGCCTCGCACGGTCGGCGAGTTCGGCGCACCGTACCGCTCGGCGCGCTGAGTCCCGATCGGGCATACGATCGAGCCCGACCGGACCGGTGCAGCGGCGTTCGGGAACAGGATCTGGAGGGGTTGCGGAGCGCTCCCGATCAACCAGCCCGGGGGCTCCCGGAAAGAACCCGATGACGTACCGGGCGATCGCGACCGATTACGACGGCACGCTGGCGAGTGAAGGTCGCGTCGACCCGGCCACGGTCGACGCGCTGCGGCGTGCGCGCGCCGTCGGCGTCTGCCTGCTGCTCGTCACCGGGCGCGAGGTGTCCGATCTCGTCAACGCCTTCACACACGTGGATTTGTTCGACCGGGTCGTTGCAGAAAACGGCGCGGTCCTGTTCGTTCCAGAGTCGAGATCGGCGCAGGCGCTCGGGCCGCCGCCGCCGCAGGCGCTCGTCGAACGGCTCATCCTCGAAAAGGTGCCCGTGTCGATCGGGCAATCGATTCTCGCCACGGTGGAACCCCATGAGCAGGCGGTCCTTGCCGCCATCCACGATCTCGGACTGGCGTGGCACGTCATCGTCAATAAAGGCGCGATCATGGCGCTGCCAGCTCACGTCACGAAGGCCACCGGGCTTGTGACGGCATTGGCGCAGCTCGGCATCGCTGCCAGCGACACGATGGGTGTGGGGGATGCGGAAAACGATCAGGCGTTCCTGCAGGCGTGCGGACTCGCCGTCGCCGTGGCCAATGCGCTCCCGGCGGTCAAAGCCATCGCCGACATCGTGACCGTTGGCTCGAGCGGCGCCGGCGTCGTCGAAATCATCGATCGCCTGCTCGCGGGGGAGATCACCGCCCCGCGTGCCCGTCAGCGGCGCGGAAACTGATCGGGGTTGTTCGTGAACAGCGCATCAATCCCGTAGCCGTACAGATACTTCGCCATCTCGTCACGCACCGAGGGGAACGCCGTCTTCTCGTCGGCGCGGAACGTCCAGCACGTGACCGTCAAACCGAGTGCGTGCGCCGCCGTGACCATCTCGGGATGTTCGGCGACCAGCGATTTCTCCGGCGCGACGCCGGTTGCAAACGATCGGATCTCGCGCAGCCGCGCCTGGGTGATGTCGCCGCGCCGCTCGACGAGGAGGACGCGCGGAATCGTCGGCAGCTCGCGCGCCACCCGGCGAATCGCCATCTCGTCGAACGACTGAATGATGATCGGGGTGCGCGTCAGCGATTCCGGTTTTTCGAGGCCGTTGCGGCGAATCACATCGATGAACAGCTGCACCTGGTCGACGCCGCGGGATTTGTACAGCTCGGGCGATTTCAGCTCGGGGTACAGCCCCGCTTTGCCGTGCACCAGATCGATCGCCTCCTGAAACGTCTGAACGGTCTGGCCGGCGAACTCCGGCTTGAACCACTTGCCGGCGTCGAGACGCTTGATCTCAGCGATCGTGAAATCATTGGCGAGCCCTTTGGCGCGGTCCGGGAACACCTCCGCCACATTCGTCGTGCGAGCCAGCGAATCATCGTGCAGGCAGATGAGCACGTTGTCTTTGGTTACGGCGAGATCGGGCTCGACGAAATCCGCGTGCTGTTCCATGGCGAGCCGGTACGCCGCCGCGGTGTGTTCGGGCGCGTAACCGGATGCGCCGCGGTGTGCGATCGCCGCCTTGCGGGGTTCGGCCGCACGGCCCGGATTGACCAGGATGGATGCGACGGTCACGACAAGCAGACCGTGCCAGACCCGCGGGTGCCTCGCGCGGCTCGTATCGGAAACAGGTGATCGGTGCCGCATGGCGGCGGATTATAGCGCGCGGCGCCGAGCGTGCAGGAGAATGCAACGTCACGGTAAACTATCCGGCGATGTGCCCTTCGCGGTGGGAACGTCGGCTTGCGGCGGCCGCGGCCCTCTACGTGGTCGCCGCTGCGGGCCGCCTCGCCTCGGGCCAGGCTCAACCGCCGTGGGCCGGCGCACTCGACGAACACCCGGCAATCGCCTATGCGTCGCGGCCGGTCAGCGATCGCGTCGCCCGACTCAGTCGGTCGATCGCGGGCGGCGAACCGACATTCGCCCGCGACGCGGCGACCGGTTACCTCGTGCCGCTGCTGCACGCGCTCGGTATCGCAGAAGAATCGCAGCTCCTGATCTTCTCGAAAACGGGGGTCCAGCGCGCCTATACGAGCCCGCATCAGCCGCGGGCGCTGTACTATGACCGGTCCGTCGTCGTCGGCTACGTGGCCGGCGCGCCGTTTCTCGAGATCGCCTCGCACGATCCGCAGCAAGGCATCGTGTTTTACACGCTGGACCAGGCGTCCGATCGACCGGTGCTGAAGCGGGCCACCAGCTGCTTGAGCTGTCACGTCTCTGCCACTACCCTCTATGTCCCCGGCCTGATCGTGCGCAGCAATACGGTCTCGGACACCGGCGACGTGATGCCGCACGCGGCCAGCTACGACGTCGATCACCGGACGCCGCACCCCGATCGGTGGGGCGGATGGTTCGTCACCTCCGATGCCGGCGCGGTGCCGTACGCCCAGCGCGCGCACGGGGGCAACATCACGTACTCAGAGGGCGGCACGACCTCGAATCAGGTGTTCGTCGACTGGCTGAACAGCGCGCCGGAGCGTCGCGGGTACCTCTCGCCGCTGAGCGACATCGTCTCGCTGCTGGTGTTCGATCACGAGACGCATGCGATCAATCTGCTGACGCGGGTGAACTGGGAATCGCGCATCGGTGCCGCCGACACCGACCTGCGTTCGCTCGCCGAGGAGCTGGCTGATTACCTGGTGTTCAGGGGTGAGGCGCCGCCCGCGGTCCCGCTGATCGCGCGCCCAGGCTTCGCCGGGCAGCTGGAGCGCCAGGCGCCGAAGGATCGGCAGGGGCGGTCGCTGGCGGATCTGGACCTCGACCAGCACCTGTTCCGCTATCCGTGCAGCTTCATGGTCTACTCGGAAGCCTTCGACGGGCTGCCGCGGTCCGTCAAGCAGATCGTTTATCAGCGGATGCAGAACGTGCTCGCACTGACACCGAACGGTCGCATCGCTCTCGACATCCTCCGCCAGACGAAGTCAGAGTTCGCGCAACTCGAATCGACGTTCTAAACGATTGTTCCTTCCCTGATCACCGCATCCTTCGGGACGACGACAATCCCGTCGCGGATGTAATAGCCGTCGCCATCGGCATGCTGGATGCCACGATCGTTGCTCAGGCGCGCGCCGTCGCCGATGCGGGCATTTTTGTCGACGATGACGCGGTCGAGGAAGACACTGCGGCCGATCCCCAGCCGGGGATTGTCGCCGCGGGTGGTGGCATCGTCGTCGGTTTCGAAGAAATCGGCACCGAGGAGCACCGAACGGCGGACGGTCGCGCCTGTCTGGATGTAGGTGCGGATGCCGACGACGGAACCCTCCACGGTGCAGCGCTCGAAGTAGCAACCGTCGGCGACGATCGATTCGCGAATGGTGCAGTCGGCGAACCGCGCGGCCGGGAGGAACCGCGCGCGTGTATACATGGGCCGGCGCGGATCGTAGAACCGGAACGCGGCGCCCGGCCCCGTCAGCATGAGGTTCGCGTCGAAGAACGACCCGATCGTGCCGACGTCGGCCCAGTAGCCGCGAAACAAGTACGAATTAACGCGGTACGAGCTGAGCGCCGAGGGAATGATCTCGCGGCCGAAGTCGGTGACGGCGTTGTCGGCCTGCAGCAGGTCCATCAAGACGTCGCGAGAGAAGACGTAGATGCCCATCGACGCCACGAACGGTTTCTCGGGCAGGTGGCCAACGAAGGTCGAGCCCGGAGGAATGCTCTGACCGATCTCCACCAGGCGATCGCGGGCAGGCTTCTCTTCGAACGCGATGATTTGACCGCTGCGATCGAAGCGGAAGATCCCCATGGCCGTCGCGTCGTCGATCGTCACCGGCTGTGCCGCGATCGTGATATCGGCGCGGCGATCGCAATGGGCATCGACGAGCTCGGAGTAATCCATGCGATACAGATGGTCGCCGGCGAGGATCAGGTAGTAATCCGCGTCGTAGCGCGTGAAATGCCGCGCCGCCTGCCGGACCGCGTCCGCCGTCCCCTGAAACCAGTTCGGGTTGTCCGGCGTCTGTTCGGCCGCGAGGATTTCCACAAAGCCCTGGCTGAACGGGTCCATGCGGTACGTCTGCGCGATATGCCGGTTCAGCGACGCCGAGTTGAACTGCGTGAGCACGAAGATGCGCCGGATATCGGCGTGCAGACAGTTGCTGATGGGAATGTCGATCAGGCGGTATTGGCCGCCGATCGGCACGGCGGGCTTCGATCGGAGCTGGGTCAGCGGAAACAGACGCCTGCCCTGGCCCCCGCCGAGAATGAACGCGAGCACTTCATTGTTCACCGCCATCGCTCCGCGGATCGTACACCGTGTAACGTCCGTGTAAACGGATCTGCTACAATCCGCCGGCTGATGCGCTTCAACCTGCTCCCGAGAGAGGAGAAGTTTTACAAGGACTTTCAAGCGTTGGCCGACGAGTTGAAGCACGGCGCGGGGCTGCTCGAGGCGATGTTGGCGCCGGAGCGGCCGCTGTGGGACAAAGCCGATGAGATCAAGGAAGTCGAGCACAGGTGCGACGTCCTCACGCATCAGGTCATTGAGCGCCTGAACCGCACCTTCGTGACGCCAATCGACCGCGAAGACATCCACGAGCTCGCCCGATCACTCGATGACGTCATGGATTCGATCGACGAGTCGGCGACGCTCATCCGCTTATACCGGCTCGACCGCGTTCGGTTCGGCGCGCGCGAGCTGGCGCATATCGTCACGCTGTCCACCGAACAGGTGCGGCTGGCGCTCGACGCCATGGAACAGCACGAAGGTCTGGTTATCCACGCGGTCGAAATCAACCGGCTCGAGAACGAGGCCGATCGCATGCACCAGCAGGCGGTCAGCCGTCTGTTCGACGACGAACGCGATCCGCTGACCGTCATGAAGTGGAAGGAAACGCTCGACTTCCTCGAGGATGCCACCGACCGCTGCGAAGACGTCGCCAATGTTCTCGAAGGCGTCGTCGTCAAGCACGGTTAGCCGCGGC
>JBPYEE010000182.1:0-4543 GCA_051985095.1 Vicinamibacterales bacterium
CACCGTATGAGCCGGAGGGCGGGCGTCAGTTTCTGCGAGACCGGGCGTCGAGCGCGAGGTTCAACTCCAGGACGTTGACGGCGGGCTCCCCCATAATGCCGAGGGTGCGGCCGTCGGTGTGGGCGGCGATCAAGGCATTCACTTGATCCACGGAGATCCCGCGCGCCCGGGCGACGCGGGCGGCCTGCAGCTCCGCGTTGCGGGGACTGATGTGCGGATCCAGACCCGACCCTGAACCGGTGACAGCGTCGGCAGGAATGGGCGTCTTCGGCATGAATACCAGCGGCGCCTGTTGATCGTTGAACGCCGTGATGAGCTTCACGTCGTCGAGGCGGCCCGCCGCGTCCTTGAAGCGGTCAAGCGGCTGCGACGAGTCGAACGCGATGTCGTTGTCGACGCAGTAGTGCACGATCCGGTCTTTGATACCGTCGAAATCGGCGACCTCTGTTTTCTTATCGTCAAGCTTCGTGGTGCCGTTCACGAGCTTCGCGCTCGTCGGTCCGAGGTTCGAGCCGCCGCTCGCCGTCGGATCATAGCCGTTGGCGCCCGCCGCCGACGGCCGCGGATGAAAGTACTCCGGACGGGTGAAGTTCTGTCCGATTAATCGCGACCCGACGATGTGGCCGTTGACGGACACGAGGCTGCCGTTCGCCTGATCGGGGAAGGCGATCTGCGCGATCGCGGTGATGAGCGCCGGGTACGCGAGCCCCGTGATGACCGTCAGCGCGACCATCAGAAGCAACCCCGTTTTCAGCTCTTTCCACATGGTCGTCCTCTATGCGAGATGCAGCACCCCGAGCAGGCGGTCGATGGCCCAGATGCAGGGGAAGGGCGCAATCAGTCCGCCCACGCCGTAGATCAAGAGATTTCGCCGCAGCATCTGCGCGGCGCTCTGCGGCCGATACCGGACGCCGCGCAGGGCGAGCGGCACGAGCGCCACGATGATCAGGGCGTTGAAGATGACGGCCGCGAGTACGGCACTGGCCGGCGTCCGCAGGTACATGATGTTCAGCTTCGCCAGCGCCGGGTACGTCGTCATGAACATCGCCGGAATGATCGCGAAGTACTTCGACACATCGTTCATGATCGAAAAGGTCGTCAGCGCGCCGCGCGTGATCAGCAGTTGTTTCCCAATCGCCACCACTTCGATGAGCTTGGTCGGATTGCTGTCGAGATCCACCATGTTGCCGGCTTCACGGGCAGCCGTCGTGCCGGTGTTCATGGCGAGACCGACATCGGCTTGCGCCAGCGCCGGCGCGTCGTTTGTGCCATCGCCGGTCATGGCGATCATGCGTCCGCCGGCCTGCTCCTTGCGGATGTACTCGAGCTTGTCTTTCGGCGTGGCCTGCGCGAGGAAATCGTCGACGCCGGCCTCCGACGCGATCGCCGCCGCCGTCAACGGGTTGTCGCCCGTCACCATGACGGAACGGATGCCCATCGCGCGGAGCTGCGCGATGCGTTCTTTCATGCCGATTTTGACGATGTCCTTGAGGTGGATGATCCCGAGCAGGCGCGGTCCATCGGCCACGGCGAGCGGGGTGCCACCCATCCGCGCGATCTTGTCCGACATCTGCGTGATTTCCGCGGGCACTCGTCCGCCCAGTGCCTTCACGAACTCGACGATCGCGTCAGTGGCCCCTTTGCGAAGCTGGCGCCCCTCGAGGTCCACGCCGCTCATCTTGGTGTACGCCGAGAACGGAATGAACTTCGCATGGTGGGCGGCGACCTCGCGGCCGCGCAGCCGGTACTTCTCCTTCGCCAGGACGACGATTGAACGGCCTTCGGGCGTCTCGTCTGCCAGGCTCGACAACTGCGCGGCGTCGGCGAGTTCACCTTCCATGACCCCTGAGGCGGTCAGAAATTCGACCGCCTGACGGCTGCCGAGCGTGATGGTGCCGGTTTTGTCGAGCAACAGCGTATTGACGTCGCCGGCCGCCTCCACCGCCTTGCCGCTCATCGCGAGCACGTTGTGCTGCATCACCCGGTCCATGCCCGCTATGCCGATCGCCGACAGCAGCCCGCCGATCGTCGTCGGAATCAGACAGACGAGCAGCGCGGTGTAGACGGCGATACCGGGCGCCGTCCCGGCCCCGGCAGAGCGAACGCTGTAGATCGCGTAGGGCACCAACGTGACGACGGCGAAGAGGAAAATGATCGTGAGGCCCGCGATCAGGATGTTGAGCGCAATCTCGTTCGGCGTCTTTTGCCGCTCCGCGCCTTCGACGAGCGCGATCATACGATCCAGGAAGGTCTCGCCGGGATTCGACGTAATTTCGATCTTGATGCGATCGGAGAGCACACGGGTTCCGCCGGTCACCGCGCTGCGGTCGCCGCCCGACTCGCGGATCACCGGGGCGCTCTCGCCGGTGATGACCGACTCGTCGACCGTCGCGACCCCCTCGATGACTTCGCCATCGCCGGGTATCGTTTCGCCGGCGGCGCACACCACCACGTCGCCCGCCCGCAACTTCGACGACGGCACCTTCTCCAGGCGGTCGCCGCCGACCAGGCGGTTGGCGATCGTCTCGGTCTTGGTTTTCCGGAGCGATTCGGCCTGCGCCTTGCCCCGCGCCTCGGCCATTGCTTCGGCAAACGTCGCAAAGAGCACGGTGAACCAGAGCCAGAGATCGATTTGCAGCTCGAAACCGACGTTCCCGGTGTGCGCAATCGCGTCGCGAATCAGGAACACGAGCACCAGGGCGGCGCCGACCTCGACGACGAAGATCACCGGATTGCGCATCAGCGTCACCGGGTTCAATTTGCGGACCGAGTCGTGCAGGGCGCGCCGCAGGATCTCCGGATCAAAGAGCGGCCGCGCCCGGACAAGCTTCTTCGGAATGAGCGCCTCGTCGACCGGCAACGACGTGACCGGTGCGGGAGGAAGCGGTGCCTGTGCGGCCGGTGAGCTCATCGCTTAACTCCACAAAGGCAGCGCGAACACGATCGAGAAGAGTCGTTGTTCGTGCATCAGAAAGTGTTCGACGATCGGGCCGAGAGACAGGGCTGGAAAAAACGTCAGTGCGCCGACGACGATGACCGTCGCCACCAGCAGGCCGACAAACAGCGGCCCATTAGTCGGCAGCGTACCGGCCGACGTCGGCACCACCTTCTTGCTCGCCAGGCTGCCGGCGATGGCCAGCGTGGGGATGATGAACAGGAATCGGCCGAAGAGCATGCAGAGCGCGCCGGTGAGGTCGTACCACGGCGTGTTCACCGTGAGGCCGCCAAACGCGCTGCCGTTGTTCTCAGTCTGACTGGTGAACGCGTAGAGAATCTCGCTCAAGCCGTGCGCGCCGCCGTTGGCCAGGTTGGCCGTCGCCGGTCCGGCCGGGTTCCAGTAACTGCCCTTCGCGAACGGAATGACGGTGCTCGCGCCCGAGAACGCGAGGATGAAAAAGGAAGTCGCGAGGATCGCGAGCAGCGCCATTTTCACTTCTTTCTGCTGAATCTTCTTCCCGATGTATTCCGGCGTTCGTCCGACCATCAATCCCGCGATGAACACGCCGAGGATGGCATACAGGAGCATGCCGTAGAGACCCGATCCCACGCCGCCGAAGATCACCTCGTCGGTCTGCATATTGAACAGGGGAACGAGGCCGCCGAGCGGCGTATAGCTGTCATGCGCGCTGTTGATGGCGCCGCAACTGGCGTCGGTGGTCACCGTCGCAAACAGGGCGGACGAGGCAATACCAAGACGCGTGTCCTTCCCTTCCATGTTGCCGCCCGGCTGCGTGAGCGTCGGCGCGCTTTCGACGCCCAGCTTTGCCAGGATTGGATTTCCGGCCTGCTCGGCCGCGTAGGCGACCAACGCGCCAACCAGGAACATGACGGCCATGGCCGAAAACAGCGCCCAGCCCTGACCGGTGTCTTTGACCATGTACCCGAACGTGTAGGTGAGCCCGGCGCCGAGCACGAAGATCAACAGCATCTGGACGAAGTTCGTCAGCGGCGTCGGACTCTCGAATGGATGCCCCGAGTTCGCGTTGAAGAACCCCCCGCCGTTGGTGCCGAGCATTTTGATGGCCTCTTGCGAGGCGACGGGACCCTGCGCAATGGTCTGCGCGGGACCCTCAACGGTCGCGGCGACGGTGTAGGGATGAAAGTTCTGGATCGCGCCGCGCGACACCAGTACGAGCGCCGACACAATCGCGATCGGCATCAGGACGTACAGCGTGGCGCGTGTGAGATCTACCCAGAAATTGCCGATGCGATCGACTTCGTGGCGCGCGAATCCACGGACCAGCGCGATGGCGACCGCGATGCCGACGGCCGCCGACGCGAAGTTCTGCACCGCGAGCGCGGCCATCTGCACGAAATAGCTCAGCGTGTTCTCGCCGCTGTACCATTGCCAGTTCGTGTTCGTCATGAAACTGATGGCCGTGTTGAACGTCTGGTCGGGCGCCACGAGGCTGGCGCCGAAGCGCTGCGGGTTCAGCGGCAGCCACCCCTGAAGCCGCATCACCGCGTAGGTAAATAGGAAGGCGACGAAGCTGAACGACAATACGCCCCCGGCGTACTCCGTCCATCGCTGCTCGTCGGTCTC
>JBPYEE010000183.1:0-3187 GCA_051985095.1 Vicinamibacterales bacterium
ACCGCTAAGCCGAAGCGTCGCGACGCAGTCCAATCGGATGACTGTGTCGCGCAGAAGACGTGTTGCGCCAGAACATTTCAATTTCTTCGAGCGAACGCCGCCGTGTCTCTGGTACGCGGTAGTAGGAGAAAATCCACGCTCCCACGGCGAGGGCCCCATATAACCAGAATGTGCGGCTTGCGCCGAGTTGGTGCACCAGCGTCAGGAATGTCACAGACACGAGCAGGTTCGAGCTCCAGTTGAATGCGGCTGAAAGGCCCTCTGCAGAACTGCGGATCTTGAGCGGGTAGATTTCTGCAATCAGCAGCCAGAAGATCGGCCCCAGGCTTATCGCAAACGCAGCGACATAGACCATCATGCTGCCGACCGCCAGGGTCGCCGATGTCTCATTTGGCTGGGCCTGACGGAACACCCAACCCAATGCCCCCAACGCGATCGCCATTCCCGCGACACCGGTCAGCAAAAGGGGCCGCCGGCCCATCCGATCGATGAGCCACATCGACACCACGGTCATAATCATGTTGACAATGCCGATGCCCAGGGTGGCGAGAATGGCGCCCGACGCGCTTGGAATCCCCGCCGACTGAATGATGATTGGAGCGTAATAGATGACGGTGTTGATTCCCGTCACCTGTTGAAAGACGGCCAGCCCCATCCCGACGATCAGGGCGGGCCTCGCAGCCGGTTCGAAGAGATCGATCATCTTGCCGCGCGCTTCGGCAACCGCCAGCGTGCTCTCTATTTCACGGAGCTCCCGCTCGACGTTGTCGCTCCCGCGAATCCGGGACAGCACCGCCCGCGCCGCCTGCCGCTCGCCCGCCCTGACGAGCCATCGCGGGCTTTCCGGCAGGAAGTACATCCCGACAGCGAAAACGACCGCCGGGACGACGGCCACGCCGAACATCCAGCGCCACGCTTCGCGTGGCGCGAATCCGTAATCGACCAAATAGGCGAGGACGATTCCAACCGTGATGGCTAGTTGAAAGAGGGATACTTGCCATCCACGATCTTCCGCCGCGGACACTTCGGAGATGTAGACAGGCACTGTACCGGACGCCAGGCCGATTCCGACACCAACGATCAGTCGGCCGATGACGAGCATTGCGGCAGACTGGGCGGCTGCGCACGCGAGCGCGCCGACGGCAAAAATCACTGCCGTGCCGAACAGGAGTCGACGCCGGCCGTGGAGGTCCGCCAGCCGTCCGCCGACGAACGAGCCGACGGCGGCGCCGGCCAGAACACCACTGACGATCAGCTCCAGGGCGAATGTTGACAGGACGAAGTCCTTTTTCAGAAAGAGCTCCGCGCCTGAGATGACTCCGGTGTCGTAGCCGAACAACAAGCCACCGATGGCAGCAAACCCCGCAGCGCCGTAGACGAACGCGCGGTGGGATGGTCTCACGAATGGATTTCTCCGGTCATGATGCCCGGCGGATGGCGTCCTGCGATGTCGGCGCAATCTCCCGTTCTGGTGTGGCGGCCAACCGCAAGTGCGGTCGTGTGGGAATATCAGAGGGCAACACACCCTTGCTGTTTTCTGGAACGACGCTCGGGAGCCGTTCCTGCAGCAACAGCTCAGCGGTCGCAACGAGCGGCTCGGCATGGAACCTTCGCTGCATCGCGTTGTTGAACAGAGCATTGCCGATCGCGATCAGGCTCATGCCCTGATGGTGTGCCATGAAGAGCGGCACCACGCGCGGCTGAGTCGTCCGATCCAACCCGCGTGATCGGCAGTCGATCGATTCGTAGAAGCCGAAGCGGCCGAGCCATCCCTTCGACGCCATCGAGCGCAGGTTGTCCACCGCCGCCGCACGATCGATATCGAGGGCGAGCAGTGTGGCGTACGGAGCGACGACCAGGTCGGAAGCCCTCATCCGCTTCATTGCCAACTGCGGGATGCCGAACGCCTGGTAGCGCCGGCCGTGACCTTCGTCGCAACCGCTGTACGCGGCCTCCGACATCCCCCACGGAACGTGCCGCTCGCGTCCGTACGTCTGTTGAATGCGGACGGCGCGCTTGATGCTGGCGCCCAGGAGCGTGTTCTCGTGGCATTTCATGAAGAGGAGAGGCATCGCGTACTCGAACATCGTTCCGCTCCAGGACACGAGCGTCCGATGGTTCCTGACGCACGTCAGCGCCCGTCCGAGGTGGAACCACGCTTCGAATGGAATGTCACGCTTGGCGATCGCGAAAAACACCCCGACGCGGGCTTCGGATGCCAACAGGCCGTAACAGGACTGGTCGAGCTCCCCGCACTCGACGTTGTAGCCGACGCGTAGCAGCTTGCGATGCGGATCGAAAAGAAACCTGAAGTCGGCCCGTGCGGCGAGCCGCGACGCACGTTCCGATGCTGCTCGAAGGCTCCGATCGACCGCGGTCGCCTCTGCCCGAGCGCCGGTAATCTGTTCGCAAAAACGTGTCAGAGACCGCGCCAGCGCGTGATCGGGTCTCGCGACCGACCGCAGGCAGCTTCGCGCCGCACGTTCGAGCGCGTCGTAATGCGACTGGAGTTCTGACAGCGTCGGTATGCGGCGAGCGGCCTCGTCGATCTCGCGGAGCCGGTCACCCAGTGGGCCCTGACGCGACTCGCTCGACAGCGGCGTCTCGACGAACGGCGCCAGCGCCCTCACGCTATACAACGCCGCGTCGATTCGCACGAGCAGGGCGGCTAACCAGTAACGCGCCTCCTCACAGGCCGCACTTGTGTCGATGACGTCGATCGTTTGTTGCCGTATGGTCCGCAGCACCTGACGCAGCGAGCTCAAGTCGCTGGGCTGGACGTCATCTGCGAGAAGCGCCTCTAATGCGCGGAGCGATCGATCGGGCGCGTCTTGCTGAAGCGCTCTCCGCGCACACGCCAGATGATCGCGAAGACCCGCCCAAACGCGAGAACCGGCGATCGGTTCTTCGAGTGCTTCGACGCATCCATGCTTTGCGGTGACCAGCGCCGCGCAGAGATGCCCGCTGTCCACCGACGATACGTATCGCGGAGGAAGAGGCTCCAGCGAACGCGTATCGTACCAATTGTAGAAATGGCCTCTGTAGCTCTCGAGTCTATCGAGTGTGTCGAGTATCCGCGTCAGCGTGGCGGCAAGCTCTTGAGGCGTGAGATAGCCAAAATCGTGCGCCGCAAGCGTGGCGGTGAGCTGCATTCCGATGTTGGTGGGTGACGTTCGATACGCCGCGT
>JBPYEE010000184.1:0-3972 GCA_051985095.1 Vicinamibacterales bacterium
CGTCGTCCGGCCATTCCTCGGCCCACAGAGTCTGTCCCATCGAGGCCCACGTCTCGAACGGCGGAAGGTAGGCGCTCGTCGTCACCTCCGGCTTCCCATACCAACCCAGCGATGGCTCGTCGGCGCCCAGCCAGATCTGGAACGCCTGGGTGGCCACGGTGCGAACTTGCGTGGTCATATCCCGCCAGCTGGGCTGGTCGGCGACAAGCTCCCTGGCGACGATGTCGAGCATGCCCACGGACACGGCCAGCACGACGTGATCGAAGTCGACACCGCGGCGCAAGACCCTGCACTCGGCGTCCTCCTCACGGCCCCAATGTGTTTCGAGTGAATGCCAGTCACGGATGCGGTCGCGATCCGGAGAGGACAGTTGGCCGCACAGCGGTTGCGCAGGGAACACGGGCAAGCCACGCACAGTAGTCAGCGGCTCGTAGTGATCGACGCCGCCGGCGAGGCGGACCTGTCGTCCCATGCTGATCGCGTCGATCGCCTGATGTTGGGCGTCCAGATGCAATCCGTCGAGGCGGTGAAAGAACTCAAACCGGACGCCGCGCCGGCGCAGGACTTGGTAGAGGGGCGCGATCACGATGTCACCCATACCCGCCGTCATCTTCCAGAAGATGGCCCCTTTGTATTCGAACAAGACCAGGCCGGTGAGGAAGACGGCCAGCCCGGCGCCGAAGGCGGGCCGTCGCGGATCCGCGTCCTCGTAGCCGAACACGAGGTCGTAGAGGCCACGAATCAAAGGGGATTCCAATACATCCCGATGTGCGCCGTGGCGCAGCACCCAGTCGCCGAAATCTTCGTCGTTGATCGCTCTGAACCCGCGGGGGTCGGTGATGAGGTTGTCGACGAGAATCCCGCGCGCTGTCGCGGTGAGCATCGACATCAGCAGCCAGGACCGCTTGTGATCCGGACGGTCTTCATAGTCCAGCGCGCCGCGGATCGCGTCGAGGACCGTTCCGAGCAGCTCGGTTGCCGCGCTGCCCGCCGGTGGGGCTTCGGTGAGCGCCAGCAGCGCGGCAATCGCTGCGCGTGCGACGGCGTCGGCGCTACGGCTGCCGGCGGGTGGACTCGGTGAGCTGGACAGGACGAGACCATGCGGCAGCGGATCGCGAATCGACTCGGCGAAGTCGACGAGTAACCGGAGCATGCGTTGCAGAAAATCCAGCGCAGTCATTTCCCGGCCGGTGCGGCCGGGTTCACCGGGCAGCTCGTCATTGCGGCTGAACGTGCCCTGCCAGGCCAGCCAATCGGCGCCCCATCGCTCCGCCAGACCGAGGTGATCGGCGGGAATGAGTGCCTGGTCCCAGGTTTGGACCGGTGCGTCCGGATCGGTCGCCGGCCGGTCCAATTCGGCGTAGCACTCACGAAGGAGCGCGAACGCGTTCTCGTATGAGCCCAGCCAGACGTGCAGGCCGTGCTCCTCGATCCGCCCGTGGGGGCCGCGGCTCGACGCCGCCTTACCGCCCAGGCGCCAGCCACGTTGATAGACGGTGATGGACTCGAAGCGGTCGCGCCATCCGGGCGCGGAAAGCCGCCAGGCCGTAGCCAATCCGGCCATGCCCCCGCCGAGAATCGCGACCCGGCCCCTGTTACGGCTCAATCGAGCAGCGCCCGCGCACGCGACAATTCCGGCCACGTGCTGTTGTCCGGGAAGCGCAGGATGCTGTCCTGCAATTGCTGACGTGCCGCCTCGCCGCGAAGCTCGAAATCATCTGCCGCAGCGCGCAATTCGAAGATAGTGGCGTGCTGCCGGCGGGCCAGCTCGACGGCGGGGCGTAAGCCGTCGCGGCGCTGTTGCATGTCGTCGTAGGTGTGGGCCCGGATGCGTAGCAGCTCAGCGTCATAGAAGCGCATGCCGGTTTCCGCGGCCAGCCTCAGGCCGACGTCGACCCGGTCCCGGGCGTCGGCGGGTCGGCCCGCGGCAAGCAGCAGACGTGCGAGCACAGCGTCGTAGAACGTGATCAGCACCTTCAACCCGACCGCACGCCAACCGTCGACAAGCCCGGTGACGGTTGCGATATGGGTACTCAACGCATCCGGATCGGTGGGACTGTTGGTCAGGGACAGCTGTGCGGCGACGATGGCTTGCACCGCGGCGCCGAGCACCGCATAGGAGTCGAACCCGTGTTTGCGGGCATCCGATACCAGGCTGGCGGTCACGGCGGCGGCACGATCGAGCTCACCGGACTCGATGCGTATCAACGCTTCCATCTGCCGTGTGTAGGCGAGGCTGAACGGGCCTTGAGGCGGCCCGACTTCCTCGCATCGCCGTGCGGAGGCAAGCAATTCGTCAGCGGCGCCGCTCAGGTCGCCCTGAATGTAGCGCGCCATCGCCAGATGCGTGTGGATCGATGCGATCGGCTCGTTGGCCATGAACCAAGACGCGATGACATCCTGTCCCACATGATGGCGCTGCGACGCGGCGGTTTCCAGCCGCTGTCGTGCGCTGTCGAATTCGCCGCGGTACCACGCCAGCATCCCGAATCCCGCGGTGAGGGTGGGCCACGCTTCGGGTCGCCCTTTGACGACGAACGCGTCGACGGCCTCCAGCAACTGCTGTACGCGACGCAGATCGGCCCGAACGGCGTAATGCGCGTACAGCGCCGACATTGTCGACAGCAGGTCCTCGGTGACTTCCGTTCCGTGCAGCGCCAGACAACGTTCGAAGTCGCCGGCCGCATTCCGGCTCAGTTCGCCCTCTGCCGCGTAGTACAGCAGGCCACGCCGTTGTCGGAGCGAAATCTCGTATCGATCCCGCTCGGGTCCCGCGGGCAAACGCTCGATCTGTGAAATCGCTTGACTCAGGTAGGAACGGGCCTCGTTCAGCGCGCCCCTCCGGCGGGCCGCTCCAGAAGCCTTCCGATATGCCGACGCCGCCGATTCGTAGCGTTCCGCCAGTTCGTAATGGCTGGCGATCAACGGCCAGTCGGTGTTTGCCTCAGCGGCGGACGACAGCAGAGCGTCGGCGACCCGTCCATGCATCTTTCGGCGACGAGTAGGCGGCGAGAGTTCGGCTGCGATGTCGCGAAGGAGCTCGTGGCGGAATCGCCAGGTGTCTTGTCCCACCGGCTCGAGGACCCGCCCATCGCGCAACTCCGTGATCGCAGCGTCCAATTCGGACTCACCGATCTGCACCGCCGCCGCGAGCAAGCGGCGATCGACCGGGTTACCAACCACCGCGGCACCCTCGACTACCCGCACCGCGTCTTGGGATCGAAGCCGCGCAAACAGCGCCTCGTACAAGGAGTCGGGCACATGGGCGGACCCCGCAGCATCGGCGGGCTGCTCTTTGAGCTTGGCGACGACCTCCTCGATAAACAGCGGCAGCCCGGCGCAACGGGCGCTCACCGCGCGGCGCGCGTCGGTGCCCAGTTCGGGATACAGGGCGACGATCAGTTCGTCAGTCTCCTGTTCGGTCAGCGGCGCCAACGCGAAGTGGGCGATGTTTTCGCTGTTCGGCAGGGACGCGGCCTCGCGGCTGGTGATCACGACAAGGAGCTGACCGGAGTCGTTGGAGTCGCCATCGAGCAGCGATTGCACGACCTCGGTGGTGTCTTCGTCGAACCAATGCATGTCTTCGGCCACGACCAACGCGGGGCCGTCGCCTATGCAGGCGAGCAGATAGTCGCGCACCGCGCGTGCGATCCGCCGGTAAAGCTTGGGTCCGTCGACATCAGCCGCCTGGTACCCGGCTTGCGGGGAAATGGCCAGCACAGGCGCCAGCAGCGGCGCGACCTTCGCTGGATCGAACCCGCGCCGAGCGACTTCGGCTTCCAGAAATGCGATGCACTCGGCGGGAGATGTCGCACGTTCGATCCCGCATCGCCGTTCGAGTAGCCGCCGCACCGGGTGCAGGCCGACGTCGGTGTGCAATGGTGATCCGGTCAGCTCGATCACCACGGCCTGCGACTGCTCCGCCAGTCCAATCGCCGTCGCGGCCAGCCTGCTCTTACCGATGCCGGCCTC
>JBPYEE010000185.1:0-17281 GCA_051985095.1 Vicinamibacterales bacterium
ACATCAGTTACCTCGGTGCGCATGATGACGACATCAACGTGCTGACGCTGGACGATCCGGAGTTGATGAGGTATCCGGTCGCGTACATCATCGAGGTCGGCTGGTGGACGATGACCGACCGCGAGCGCGATGGGCTCCGCCACTTCTTCGAGAAGGGCGGATTCGTAATCGTCGACGACTTTAAGATGCCGGGTTGGCGGGGGTTACCGGGCGGCGGCTGGGAGCCATTTGAGGCAAATATGAAACGCGTTCTGCCATCGGTTCAGTTCATTCCGATGCAACTGTCCGATCCGATCTTCCATTGCTTCTTCGAGATTGGCGATATCGAACACTTCCCGCAAGCCTACAACGCTGGATCGCCAATCTTTCGCGGCGTGTATGAAGACAATGACCCGTCGAAGCGGTTGCTGATGATCATCAACTACAACACTGACATCTCGCAATTCTGGGAATGGTCGGGCCGCGGGTTGAGACCGGTGCCTGACACAAACGAAGCGTACAAGCTTGGCGTCAACTACCTGATGTACGGCCTCACGCATTGACCGATCGGCGGCAGCACGCTGCACACGCAGGGTCTGCCGCTCAGTAAAGCGTCCGTCGCTGCCTCCCGAGTCCATTTGGAGCAGCGACGGTTCCGTCAAACACGCGCGTGCGCCCCAGGGGCAGAGTCGCTCGACATTGGGGAAGCCGACGGTCGTAGCGTTTACCGCCCCGAGCCTGCGACGTCGCGCCTGGCCGCAATTGCGCTGCGCGCGGTGCCGGCGGTCGCTTGGGGCCGCAGTCTGCTGTCGCAACCGTTACAGGCAACGCGTGAGGGCAGATTCCCTCCCGATGACCGATGAGCGCTGCAGCTTCGCCTCTGCGACCGTTGCCACGCCGCCGAAATCGTCCTCGACAAACAAAAACGGCGGCCGGGTGGAACCGTGCGCGGTCCCTCATCGCTGGCCCCGGCGTCGAGGCGACTGACGGTGAGTGGGAGCAACCGGCGCGACTTGATCGAGCTTTTTCTCTCGTCGCGTTTACGTGTGCCGACAGTCATGGCCAACCATGAACCACGCATCGCCCGATTCGGGACTTCGTTCAGAGACGGCAGATGTCGTTGCCCGCGCACCAGGCTGCTTCGGCGCGAGCGGCCGGACGGCGTTTGCGGAATCGATTAGCGCTTGCGACGCTCCTCGGCTTGCCGCTGCTGCACCGATGCCCGCTCCTGCTGGTGGCGCTGGTCCAGGGCGCGTTGCTCTTGCGCCTGTCGCGCCTGAACCTGTTGCCGCTGTTCCGCGGAGCGAGCGGCCTGTAGCTCCTGTTGGTGCCGGGCGTCGAGCTCGCCGCGTTCGGCTCCATGCCGGGAGTCGAGCTGATAGCGCTCCTGCGCGTGACGGAAGGCGAGCGGATCGGGGCCGGCGAAACGCGGCGCGGCACCGCCGACCCGCACGGCGTACGGATGAACGTACGTCGTGCGATTCACCCACGTGCGCTGCCACGGGGCATTGTTGATGATCACGGTGCGCGAGGCCCACACCACGCGCGTTGCGCCCCAACCCCACGGCGCGAAGACCGGCCCCAGCGTCACGCCGAACCCGAAGTTGATTCCGGCGAACACCGTCACCCCCGGCCGCGGCGGCGCAAACACGACGACGGGGTTGTAATAGGGCACGACAACGAAGGAAGGATTGACGGGCACGATCTCGATGTACGGGCCGGTCGTCACCTGCACCTGCGGAGTCGAGCGAAGATAACCATAGCCGCTCGCGAGTTGTCGCATCCGCTGCACGGCCGCCATGACATCCTGGGGCTGCGCCAGGAAGGCCGCGCCCAGTTCTTCGGTCCACGGCATCGCCGACGCCATCATGTCGAGGACCGACGGAAAGGGTAGTAACGCCTGAACAGGCGGATCCCACGGCAGCGGCTGGGCCGTCATCGCAACCGTTAACGGCTGGCCCATGTCCGCGCGATGTTCGTCAGCCCACTGGGCTGCGCCTGGGATCTCGGCCGCGTAAGTCGCCCCGGCGAGAACCTGCGCCAGCAGCGGATCGGGATAAAGCGCGATGGGCGACACGATCCGATCCAGTTCCGTCGGCGGGTACACAGGCGGCGGCGCCGTCGGCGGAAGCGGCGGCGGCGGAGTCGGCAGCGGGGCGCCTTGGGGTGCGGGCAGGGGCGCCTGCGGATTCGGCAACGGGACTTGCGCGCTTGCCGTCACCGCCGTCATCCCCACGAGCACCACCAACAGCACCTGCGATGTGCGCGCGATCCGGGTCATCGTCGTCCCTCCTGTAAGCGCGTCCCCGTCCCAGTACACCGACGCCACTGGTGGGGCAAGGATCCTGCCAACCTCCCGCGCCCAGAAATCCGCCTTCCCGTGACTTGTCTCAACGAGTTCGGGAGTGCGCTGCCCTCCGACGAGGACGCATCCGAGGTCGGCGTTGTTGGTCGCGTGAGGATCGCCTCTGGCCAGGTCGTCGCCGATCTGTGCTGGACGGACCACGACGTTCCGACGGCGGTCGCATCCTCGACGGCGACGAGCGACAGCTGGTCGCGTGAGACGGCTCGACCGGCTACGTCAGCTCGGATGGGTTCGTCGAGCACTGCCAGAAGGGCGTTCAGTGCACCGTCGCAGCGATGGCCATCCTGCAATTGCCCGCCTGCTTTGTGGACTGGCTGTCGAAGGACAGTCTTGACCGAAAACGCCGCGTATAATCAGCGCGAAATCGAATGCCCGAGCAGATGTCGGGGCTCCAGATCGTGTTCGCGATCTTCTTGGGTCTGATTGTGGCCTCGTCGTCGGGGTGGGCGTCTACACGTTTTACCCATCGCCCGCCGAGCGCTTCAGCGATCGCCTCCGGGATCTCGGCCGGCAGCAACAAGCCATCAGCAACTTTCGCTTGCCGAGCGGCTTGACGGCGGAAGATCAAACGCGATTGCGAGCCTTGAACGAGGAGATGGCCTGCACGCAAGACGCAATGCCGCGCGGCCAGTGATGTTTGGGGCGGAAACACCAGCATCATCCTTGTCGCGTTTGCGACCGTGGTGATGGCCATCTCGCTAATCCGGGCGGAGCAGCTGCCCATCGTCAGCAACGGCCTCTTGCTCGGCGGAGTGTTCACCATGATCTACGGCGTCGGCTGGATTGTCATGTCGACTGCCTCATACGCGCGCTTCGGGGTCCTGACGGCTGCCCTCGGCATCACCCTGACGTTGGGTTATGTGCGCTTCGTCGGTCATCGGCCGGTGGCGCGTCATGCGCCGCCCACCCAAACGGGCCTCGAGGATCTCGAACGGCGCGTAGCCGCCTTGGAACAGCGGCTCGACGACGGTGCGCGCGCGCTGGGACGCTAATGACCGTCGGCGTGACCGCCGACCACGCGTTCGGGGCATCATCGTGCGCCGAACGTCGTAACGGCATTCGGGAGACTGAAGATCCTCCCGGCCGGGCTGCTTCCGGTCGCAGTTTTCCGGACCCGCACGCCACCGGTTCGAATCCTCGGGGCACGCCAGCCGGTTACGTCACCTTTCGACCGCCCCGATCGGTATGGACGTCTGCCGCCATCACGGATCAACGCAACAACGTCCCGTCCACGGGCCGCATCAATAATGGAAGCGTTCAGGCGATCCTGCGATGCGCATCTTGCCAGGCGGAGACAATTCGGTGCATGGTTTCGAGATGGCGTTCCGGCGCGGCGCATGACACAGAGTTGTCGCCACCTGTTGTGGCGCGCGATCGGCATTATTCTCGCCGTGAGTGCCCCTGGCCGCACGGTCGCTGCTCAGGTCCCACCAAGCTACGTCGTCGTGTTCGATCGCGACATGACGCCGGTGTCCGGGACGACTGATCTCCTCACGATTGAACGTGTCTTGGCCGCCATTGAGGACCGCTGGCTGCCACCGGCGCTTTTCGATGAGTCGACGCCACGAACGCATGCGCTTGGCATCGGCTACCGGTTGGGTAAGTGGCTTGCGCTGGACCTGCCGCAGGACCAGTTCCTTATGGTCGTTGGACATGAAGTGTTCGGCCACGGCGCCCGATTGCGGGAAGTCGGGGCGGAGCCCATCACGTACCGGTTTGACGCGCCGATTCCATACGGGCCCGGCGGCGCCTCGACTATGTTCTCCGGCGACGTGCCCCTGACTCGCTCGGATACGCTCGGCATCGATGCCGCCGGCATCGAAGCGCAGAATGTCCTCGCCGACCTCATCGGCGAGCAGGCGCTCGCGACGGGGTCCATCGCCTATCGTGACGCTTGGCTCTACCTGCAGTCGCGCCTCGCGGGACTGGGTTACATCCGCAGCGTTTCACCGGACTCGCCGCCGGGGCACGATGTGAAAGATTTTCTCGATGATTTCAACCAGCAGTGCGACCCGCCACGGTGCACGCCGCTGACCGGACCGACGCTCAAGCGCCGCGCACTCCTGATGCTGGCCGACCCGATGCTCGCGTACGCCGGCTATGCGTGGGCCGTCTCGTATGTCGTGCACGGCGTTGCTTCGACGCCCATCCCGATGATTCCGCTGCCCGGCGGCGTTCAGTATTTGCCCGCGCTGCGATTCGACATGACACCGTACGGTACCGCGGTGACGACCGAGCACGCGTTCGTTCGCGGCGGTCAAGTCACCAACGTTTCGGTGGGAGTCGGCGATACGGGCCGCCGGCATGCATGGGAGGTCGGTCTGTTCACGACCGATCTCCTCCACGCGACGTGGGTGCGCGCCGGGTTGCGAGCGGACCTCTGGCGCCAGCCAACGCTCGACGCGCCGCCAAACGCGCAGACGTTCATGACCGGCGGTCTGCTCGCCACCGCCCTGGCGATTCCATTCAGGCGCGAGGGACGCGCGGAGCGCGTCGCCGCCCTGGTGGAGGGCGGCTACAAGGCGGATGGGTTCGTGCCTGGCGAGCGCCTCCACCACGGACCCATTGTCCGGATCGGCGTAATCGTCCGCCGCTAAAGGTGTTCAGACGAGGAGGTCGCCGCTCGCCGATTCAAGACGACGTCGAGGAAGTCGCGGCGTGCGAGTTAACGCCGGACCCGTTCCGCGTACCGCGCGACGCGCGACAGGTCGACACCTTTCGCGCGCCGCAGCGCCGCCCACAGATCTCCGACCTGAGCCAATCGACGTGGCACCGTCTCAATCGTGAAGTCTTCGCGTGCGATGCCGGCGTCAACCTCCGTCCACGTCAGCGGCGTCGAGACGCCGGCGTACTCGCTGGCGCGCGCGCTGTAGGCAGTTGCCAGGGTCTTGCCGAGGACGTTCTGCATGAAGTCGATGTAGACCCGCTTGCCGCGTGCGCGGACGCTGCGCTCGATGGTGGCGATGCGCGGATGCTTGTGTGCGACGACCGTCGCGACGATCTCGCCGAAGAGGAGCCCGGCGTCGTAGGGGGTCGACGGCGGTAAAGGGACGTAAACATGCAGTCCCGACGCGCCGGAGGTCTTCGGCACCGCGACGGCACCGAGCGCATCGAGCTCGTCGTGAATCCATCGCGCGACATCGAGGACTGCTGAGAACGGCACCTCATCGGACGGATCGAGATCGAACGCGACGTGGTCCGCGAATTCGGGATGCTGGACGCGCGAGAACCATGGATCCTGCGAGATAGCCGCCAGCTGCGCCATGTAGAGCAGCGTGAGCAGCGCACCGCCGATGATCTGATCCCGTGCTTCCGCCACCTCAACCCGTTCGCGCCGCACCCCTGGCGGCGCCGTGTCAACCCGGTGCTGGTAGAACCACTTCCCGAGGATGCCGTTCGGGTAGCGCTTCATGACGAGTGGCCGATCGGCGACGGCCGGCAGCGCAAAGGGCGCCACCTGCGCGTAGTACCGCAACAAGTCGCCCTTCGTGAGCTTCTGCGCCGGCCAGAACACCTTGTGGAGGTTGCTGACGGTGAGGGTCGCTCCATCGGGGAGTGTCAGAACCCCGTCGCGCCGAGTGTGTTCAATGGCTCGCAATTGGTCGATCAGGTTCCCGCTTGCCGCGGATGGACCGTTCGCCGGCGTTCGTGCGGGTTCCCTCGCCAGCCGGACGCGCGACATCGAATGTAACCGCGACGTGTCTTCGCGATGCACGTCCATCGGTCGCTTGTCGTCGCGCAGACCGAGATACACCGGATGTCGCAGCTTGCCGTCGGCCGTCCACTCGGTGAACTTGATCTGCGCGACAAGGTCGGGGCGGACCCAGTGCGGACGCTCATTGGTTTTTGGCTTTGGCGTAAACGGGCAGTCTTTCGTCTCGAGCGGTTTCAAACGCGCCATGACGCGCGCGAGCTCGTGCTCGCTGAACCCGGTGCCGGTATGGCCGGTGTAAGTCAGCGCGTCGTGATCGTAGACACCGAGCAGCAGTGCGCCGAAGTACGAGCGCGTCTGTCGCGGCTCGGTCCAGCCGCCAATGACGAACTCCTGTTCGTGAACGATTTTCAGCTTGCGCCAGTCGGGCGTCCGTTTGCCCGATTTGTAGGGCGATGCGGCGATTTTGGCGATGAGGCCCTCCCATCCCCGGTCGAGCGCTTCCTGGTAGAGAGCGCGTCCATCGCCCCGAGTCATCGTACTGATGCGCAAGAGGGGCGTTCCCGTGCGGCGGAGCAGCTCTTCGAGCACGGCGCGTCGTTCGAGGAGCGGCCGGTCACGCAGATCGCGTCGGCCGACGCGGAGGACGTCGAACGCGATGAGCGCCGTCGAAGGGGCGCCCGCCGCCCTGTCGTCAGACGCGCGGTCCGAGTCGATCAGGTGGATGCGCCCCTGGAGGTTCTGGAATCCGGTCGGCTCCCCGTTGCGGTCGAGTGCGACGATCTCCCCGTCGAGCACGACCGACTCGTCCCGTGTGCGGCCCCAGCGCTGCAGTGCGGCAGTGATCTCCGGAAACTGGTGGGTCTTTTCGTTGCCGAGGCGTGACCAGAGGTGCACGGCCGGGGAGCCGCTTCCAGCCGCGCCCACCTCGACGATCGCCCGGATGCCGTCGTATTTTGGTTCGTAGACGAAGAGAGGGTCACTGAGCGGCACGTCCATCAGGGACGCGAGCATCGGCTGGATCATGAAGACTTCAGCTTACTGCGTGCGGCGGCCAGGACAGAGGCCGATCGCGTGAAGCCGATCGCCGGTCGAGGGGGTCTACGCCGCGGATTTCCCGCGTTTCTTCTTCATCCGGCGGCCGGTGCGCCGCGGCCCTGAACGCGCCTGCGCCAGGCTTCGGCGGAGCCGTTCCATCAGGTCGACGACATCGGCGCGAGGCCGCTCGGTGGCTGCTTCGAGCTCCACCTCTTTCCCTTTGACCTTGCCCTTGATAATGCGAAACAGGTTTTCGCGGTACTGGTCGGTGTACTTCGACGGAGTCCACGCCGACGCCAGGCTGCTGACCAGCGTCTTCGCCAGATCGAGCTCTGGTTTGCGGATGCCCTCGCTCGACGGGAATTCGAAGAGAGCCGGATCGACCAGCTCGTCAGCGAATCGCATCACCGTCAGCACTAGCGCGTTTCCAATCGTCTCGACCGCCGCGAGATGCTGCGCGTCGCGCAGGATGAACTTCGCGATGCCGATCCGGCGTGAATCGCGGATCGCTTCGCGCAGCAGCGCGTACGCGCGTTCGCCGCCTCGAGCCGGCACGAGGTAGTACGGCGTCTCGAAGAAGCGATCATCGATCTCGTCGGCGTTCACGAAGTCGACGATGTCGACGGTGCGCGTCTTGTTGAGGGCGGCGGCCTGAAAGTCCTCTTTCGTCACGACGACGAATCGGCCCTTCTGATACTCGTATCCCCTGACGAGGTCTTCCCACGCGACTGCATGGCCATCCTTGATGCACCGGCGCTCGAACTTCACCGGCGATTTGTCCCTCGCATGGAGCAGGCGAAATTTGGGCCGGTGATTGCGGACGGCCGTGTGGAGTTCGATCGGGATGTTGACGAGCCCGAACGAAATCGCTCCCTTCCAGAGCGCGCGCGGCACGGGTCTAACGCTTTGCCCTTGAACTCGTTCGTAATTCGCGTTCCGCTTCCAGCCAGTCCTGGAAGTCCATCCCATGGCCGCCGCCGCGTTCGAGGTACCGGTGGTACGCGCGCAGCCGGATGTCGTCCTCGCTCGGCCCAAACGCGTCGGCGTCGGGCATGTCGCTCGAGGCGATCGAGTTGTCGGCGAACGACTCGCCCTTCGTTTCCCCGGTTGGCTGCACGCGCGGACGCCGCGTGCGCCGCGGCGCCGGCGTGCCGGGGGCGTCGTCGGCCTGCGATTGCGATCGTGGAGTGGTTCGTTTGGCCATGCGTTGCTCTCCCGAGATGGAACCCCTAGCTCTGCAAGTCACCCGCCAGGATTCCCACGAGAGGGATCCTGACCCAGTCCGGTCGATTGTTCAGCTCATAGCTGAGTTCGTACAGCGCCTTGTCAATTATGAACGCGTGCAATAGCACATCGTACGCGTCACCATGCGGCAGCAGTGGCGAGGATCCGATCGTCCGCGTATATCCATCCAGAAACGATGCGGTCACCCAGTGGCGCCACGTGTTCGCCCAGCGTTCGAGCTGCGAATACTCGGCCGGCGCGTTCACGGTGAACGCGAAGAGCGCCGCATAGGCCGCGTAGCTGAAGGAGCGGATCATGCCGGCGACGTCCTTGAGCGGCGACTGTTTCGAGCGGCGCTCGGCGATCGATCTCGCCGGCTCGCCTTCGAAGTCAAGGATCGCGAAATCTTCCTCCGTTCGCAAGACTTGACCAAGATGATAGTCGCCGTGCACCCGGACCCGCCACCCGCCGTCCTCGCACGCGCGCAGGCGATCGAAGCGCGTAAACAGGAAGTCACGTTGCGCCAACACGGTCTCGGCGAGCGACCGCGTGGCGTCGTTCAAGGCGCCCACGCGGTCGGCGAGCATCGCGAGCGACGTCTCGGCGTGCGCCCGCATGTAATTCGCGAGGTTGTCGAGGTCGGCCGGCGTGATGGGCTCCGGCGCGAACGCGTCGCCGCCCGCCGATGCAAGCGCGAGATGGAGTTCCGCCGTTCGTTTTCCGAGCGTGCTGGCCGAGGTGAGATACCAGCCTTCGAGCGCCATGAAGAATGGCGGTGGTTTCGACTGGGATCGCCCGCCCGGTCCGCGAAGCCGATCCCGGCCCTCGGATCGATCGGACCGCGTCGTCCGCGCCGCAACCCGCTCATAGTATCGGTGCAGATCGTCGAGCGTGTACTGCCAGCCTGACCCTTGATGTTTGATCTGCACCTGGAGGATTGCGAGCGTCCCCGGCTCAACACCGGGCCGGAGGTACTCGATGGCGCCGATGAGCGGCGGTACGCGATCGAAGCGACGCTCCGTGAGGACGCGGCCGATTTCGTACTCGGGATTCGGCGTTGGTTCGAGGCGCCGGAACAGCTTCAGCACGTACTGGTCATCTGCGAATGCGACCGAGTTGCTCTGATCGATCCCGCCACGACGCCAGGAATGGGATGGGCCGGCGGGCCCCGCCGGTCGGCTCTCTGACGCGGGCCCCCCGACAGGCGACCCGCGCACGCTCCCACGAAGCGTTGCGTGCTCCGCGTCGCGTTCCGCCAGCGACTGCAGCCGGTCGCAGGTATCGTCGTCGTGCAGGCCGTCGACCATGACCCCCTTTCGCGCGCCGGTGATCCGTGCCAGGATGGCCGCGGGCGTCTGCAGCAGACGCGTGGCCGCGTCACCACTCAGGAGGGCGAGCGGCACGAAGTAGCTGTCGGTCCAGCCGTCGGTGTACTCGACGGACACGATCGTCAGAAAGGCCGGATTCGCACCGGTCCGAATCGGCACCCAATCGGTAAAGCGGGTCTGCTTAATCTCCCGCGTCTTCGACGCAAACCACCGCTGTCGTTGCAGGAACAGCGCGAGCGCGTGACGCTCGAGCACAATGCGGGTGCCGCCGTCGAAGACGGTGGACCAGTCGGGTCCGACAAGCAGGGTGTAGAGGGATTCAAGCTCCGCCGGCGGTTCGGTGGATGCCGTGATCCGTTCCGAGAGGTTCACGGGCTCACGCTGCAGCATGAACCAGTACGATGTATACGAACCGAGCGACAGAAAATATGGTGTGTCGCCGATGCGCGGAAACTCCGTCAGCCCGCCCATTTCCGTTGGATACAACCCCGCGCAGGCTCTGAGGTCGAGCGCCGCGGGCTGCAACGACCGGGACAGGTTGGCGACGACCAGAATCGTTTCGCGTTCGTCCCGCCGCAGGTAGGCCAGCACTTTGCGGTTCGCGCACGGGACGAACTCGAGGGTTCCGCGGCCGAACACCTGGTGCTGCTTGCGCGTCGTGATCAGCCGTTTCATCCAGTTCAACAGCGAGAAGGGATAGCGTTCCTGCGCCTCGACGTTGATGGCCTGGTACCCGTAGACCGGGTCCTGAATCGCCGGCGCGTAGAGCCGCGCGGGGTCGGCGCGCGAAAACCCGGCGTTCCGGTCGGAACTCCACTGCATCGGCGTCCGGACGCCGTTGCGATCGCCGAGATAGATATTGTCCCCCATGCCGATCTCGTCGCCGTAATAGATGATCGGCGTGCCCGGCAACGAGCAGAGCAACGAATTCAGGAGCTCGATCCGGCGCCGACTGTTTTCGACCAGCGGCGCCAGGCGCCGGCGGATGCCGACGTTCAGCCGCATCTGCGGATCGGCGGCGTACACCTGGTACATGTAGTCGCGCTCTTCGTCGGTGACCATCTCGAGCGTCAGCTCATCGTGATTGCGGAGGAAAAGCGCCCACTGGCAGTTGTCGGGAATGTCGGGCGTCTGATTCAGGATTTCCGTAACCGCGTGACGATCTTCCTGGCGCAGCGCCATGAACATCCGTGGCATCAGCGGGAAATGAAACGCCATATGGCATTCGTCACCGTCGCCGAAATACGCCCGCACATCGGACGGCCACTGGTTGGCTTCGGCGAGCAGCATCCGATTCTTGAACGCGGCATCGAGCTCGCGCCGCATCCGTTTCAGCACGCCGTGCGTTTCCGGCAGGTTCTCGTTGTTCGTGCCCTCGCGCACGCATAAGTACGGCACCGCGTCGAGCCGCAGCGCATCGACGCCGAATTCCAGCCAGAACTTCATCACGTCGATGACGGCGTCGACGACGGCCGGGTTGTTGTGATTCAGGTCGGGCTGGTGTGCGAAGAACCGGTGCCAGTAGTACTGACCGGCGACGTCATCCCATGCCCAGTTGGACTTCTCCGTGTCGGTGAAGCTGATGCGCGTCTCGGGAAACTTCTTGTCGGTATCGCTCCAGACGTAGAATTCGCGTTCCGGCGACCCTTTCGGTGCCCGCCGCGCGCGCTCAAACCAGGGGTGCTGGTCCGACGTGTGATTGACGACGAGCTCGATGAGGATCTTGATCTGCCGTGCATGCGCGGCCTCGACGAAGGCTTTGAAATCCTCGAGCGTGCCATACGCGGGGTGGACGTTTTGATAATCCGCGATGTCGTAGCCGTCGTCCCGCATGGGCGAGGGGAAGAACGGCAGCAGCCACAGGCAGGTGATGCCGAGCGACTGCATGTAGTCCAGCTTGCGAGTCAACCCCTGGAAGTCGCCGACGCCATCGTTGTTCGCATCGAAGTACGCCTTCACGTGCGCCTGGTAGACGATGGCGTCCTTGTACCAGAGCGGGTCGTCCGCCCCCGTCGGCGCCGCCGACGCGGGGTCGACCGTGGCGGTCAGGTGCGGGGTTTCGGTAGCCACAGTACGTGTCCCTGTCGAATGCCCGGGTCGAACCGGACGTAGTTGCGCCCCCGGTGCCACCGGTACTCCACGTCATCCAGCAGATCGCGAATCGTGAAACTGTCCTGCGCGGCAGGCAGGTCGACGAATCCGTGCTGCATATGATGCGGATCGAGGTTGACCACCGACAAGATCGTCTCGTCCGGGGTCGATTTGCTGAAGGCGATGATCTCCGGGTTATCGCTCGAGTGGAACTGCAGTGTATCGTTGAACTGGAGCGCCCGGTGGGTGTGCCGGATCCGGTTGATGCGGCAGACCAGTTCGGCGATGTGCCCTGGCTGCGCCCAGTTGCGGCGCTTCAGCTGGTACTTCTCCGAATCGGCGTACTCTTCGGAGCCGGGTGCGGCCGCCCGCGACTCGCACAACTCGAAGCCGCTGTAGATACCGTAGCTTGCGCCGAGCGTCGCCGCCAGGATCAGGCGCGCCTCGAACGCCGGCCGTCCGCCGCCTTGCAGATACGCGTGCAGGATATCGGGCGTGTTCGTGAAGAGATTCGGCCGCAGATACTCCCGCACCTCGGTCTGCGTCAACTCGGTCAGATACTCAGTCAGCTCCGTTTTGGAGTTTCGCCACGTGAAGTACGTGTATGACTGGGTGAATCCCAGCTTGGCCAGCCGCCGCATCAGCGCGGGACGGGTGAACGCCTCGGCCAGGAATACGACGTCGGGATGCTGCTGATGGACCTGGTCGATCATCCACTCCCAGAACCCGAACGTCTTGGTGTGCGGATTGTCCACCCGAAAGATCTTGACGCCGCGTTCGATCCAGACCAGCGTAACGTCGCGCAACGCGGTCCACAGCGCTCGCCAGTCCTCGGTTTCGAAATCGAGCGGGTAAATGTCCTGGTATCGCTTGGGCGGGTTCTCCGCGTACCGGATGGTGCCGTCGGCGCGGTGACGAAACCAATCCGGGTGCTCCTTCACCCAGGGATGATCCGGCGAGCAATGAAACGCCAGGTCGAGCGCCAGTTCCATACCCAGCCGTTCGGCTTCGTGGCGAAATCCGACGAAGTCCTCGACCGTCCCGAGACCCGGATCGACGGCGGTGTGTCCTCCCGCGCTGGATCCGATCGCCCACGGGCTGCCGGGATCGCCCGCGGCGGCGACGAGCGCGTTGTTGCGGCCTTTCCGGTGGGTCACGCCAATCGGGTGGATTGGCGGCAGGTAAACGACGTCGAACCCAAGGTCCGCGATGCGGTGGAGTTCGACGCCGGCGTCGTGAAAGGTGCCGCCACGCGCCGGATCGGACCCCGTCGATCGTGGAAACATTTCATACCAGGCGCCAAACCGTCCACGTTCGCGGTCGACCCAGACCCGGCGCACATCCGATTCCGTGGCCCGCGATCGATCCGGGTGCCGCGCCATTGCCTCGGCCAGCTCCGCGCTGAGCGCGACGGCCACGCGGTCGCCGATTGGCGTGGAGTCGCTCAGCATCTCTGCGCGGTCGAGCAGCCACTCCTTGCCGCTGCGCGTGGCGGCGTCACGCACCAGCAGCGACCCATCGAGCAGATCGACTGACACATCCTGGCCCGCGACGTACTTCGTGTGCAGATCGCGCCGCCACGTCGCAAACCGGTCCACCCACGCGACGATCTGATACTCGTGCCACCCGAGGTCGGTGACGTCGAACTGCCCCCACCACCGGTCGGTTCCGGGCGCGACCAGCGCCATCGGCAGTTCGCGCGCGTCGGCGCCGCCCGACCACTCGGCCGACGCGCCAACCGACCGTTGTCGCAGCACCGCTGCGATCTCGCCGTGACCGTCCGCGAAGATGTCGGCGAACACCTGGACCGATTCGCCGACGGTCCGCTTGACGGGAAACCGTCCGCCGTCAATCTCCGGCTGAATGTGCTCAACGACGACGCGCCGACTGAGCGACGCGGGAATCTCCACCTGTGCCCCGCCGGTCGGCAGCCGGATTACGGGTTCGGTCGACCGCGTCGATCCGCGCGCAGACATCAGCGTTCGACGGTGACCGTCTCAGCGGTCGCGTAGCGCGCCAACTCGGTCCGACGCCGGTCGCGCACCGGCGGCACGACGCGAAGCACCGCGACCGATCGGCCCCCGAGCGGGTACCGGCCTGCCGGCCGGTACGTGCGATCGACACCGTGCGCTTCGGACGTGTCGAAGACGCGCCGCCACTGCTGATTGCTTCCGAGCGGGGGCAGCGTGAACGGCACCTTGTCACTGTGGGCGTTCAGCAAGGCCAGGATCGTGTCGCCGATAATGGGCTGGCCGCGTTCATCGACCTCGTCGATGCCGCTGCCGTGCAGCAGCAGCCCAATGCAGCGCACGAAGTCGGCGTTCCACGCCTCATCGGTCATCTCGCGGCCATCGGGCGCGAGCCACGCGACATCCTTGACGTCGCCGCCGCGAATGCTCCGCCCCTGAAAGTACCGGCGCCGCCGCAGCACCGGTTGCGTGCGGCGCAGGTGCACCAGCTTGCGCGTGAAATTCAGCAGCGCGCGCTGGTCATCGTCGAGCGTCCAATCGATCCAGGTGATCTCGTTGTCCTGGCAATAGGCGTTGTTGTTCCCGCGCTGCGAGCGTCCCAGCTCGTCGCCGTGACTGATCATCGGAACGCCCTGCGACAACATCATCGTTGCCAGGAAGTTCCGCTTCTGGCGTTCCCGCAGCGCTTCGATCTCGACATTGTCGGTCGGACCCTCCACACCGCAGTTCCAGCTCAAATTGTTGTTCTCGCCGTCGCGATTGTCTTCGCCGTTGGCTTCGTTGTGCTTCTCGTTGTAGCTGACGAGGTCGTCGAGCGTAAACCCGTCGTGCGCCGTGATGAAATTGATGCTCGCGTACGGCTGGCGTCCGCTGCGCGCGTACAGGTCGTTGCTCCCGGCCAGGCGCGTTGCCAGCTCCGACACGGTGCCGCCGTCGCCGCGCCAGAACCGACGGACGGTGTCGCGATACTCGCTGTTCCATTCGGTCCACAACACCGGAAAGTTGCCGACCTGGTACCCGCCTTCGCCCAGATCCCACGGCTCGGCGATGAGCTTCACCTGCGAGAGCACCGGGTCCTGGTGGACGATGTCGAAAAAGGCGCCGAGGCGATCCACGTCGAACAGCTCCCGGGCGAGGGCGCTCGCCAGGTCGAAGCGAAATCCATCGACATGCATGTCGAGAACCCAGTAACGGAGGCTGTCCATGATGAGCTGCAGCACTTGCGGGCTCTGCATGTTCAGGGTGTTGCCGCACCCGGTGAAGTCCATGTAATAGGCGGCGTTGTCGGCGGCGAGCCGGTAATATGACGCGTTGTCGATGCCCTTGAGCGACAAGGTGGGCCCGAGCTGATTCCCTTCGGCCGTGTGGTTGTAGACCACATCCAGGATGACTTCCAGACCGGCATCGTGCAGCGCCCGCACCATCCGTTTGAACTCCCGCACGGCGCCGGCGGGCGTCTTCGACGCGGCGAATCGCCGCTCCGGGGCGAAGTACCCGTAGCTGTTGTAGCCCCAGTAGTTGGTCAGCCCTCGCTCCTCGAGATAGCGGTCGCGGGCGTGGTGATGCACCGGCATCAACTCGACGGCCGTGACGCCGAGCTTCCTGAGATGCTCGAGCGCCGCTTCGGTCGTGAGGGCTTCGTAGGTCCCCCGCAGTGATTCCGGGATGTCGGGATGTTGGATGGAGAACCCGCGCACGTGCATCTCATAGATCACCGTGTCGTGCCACGGCGTCCGCGGCGGGCGATCGTCGCCCCACGTAAACGCCGGATCGACGACGGCCGCAATCGGCGCATACGCCGCGTTGTCCCGTTCGTCGAACGACAAATCGGCATCGGGGTGTCCGACGGTGTACCCGAACATCTCGTCGGCCCATCGAATCGTACGCGCGACCGATTTCGCGTATGGATCCATGACAACCTTGTTCGGGTTGAATCGATGTCCGGCGGTCGGTTCGTACGGGCCATACACCCGATAGCCGTAGAGCTGGTTCGGCCGGACGTCTGGCAGGAACGCATGCCAGATTTGATCGGTCTGCTCCGGAAGAACGATGCGGACCCGCTCGGTGAGCGCGTCAGGGGAGTCGAACAGGCAGAGCTCGACCGTGGTCGCGTTGGCTGAGAACAGCGCGAAGTTGACGCCGACGCCGGTCCAAATCGCACCAAGCGGATACGGATTGCCCGGCCAGACTCTCATCGAGCATGGCCGAGGTTCAATCACTGTGCCAGTCTTCGGGCGGAATGCTACAGGTGGCTCCAGACAGCCGTCTACTCGGTGGCGTAGCGGTCGTTGAACCAGGGCTCCGCGGAGTTCGAGTAACCGCGGACCTCCCAGAACCCTTTCCGATCGTGCGGGAGAAACTCAATCTTTCGAATCCACTTCGCGCCCTTCCACGCGTACAGCTTGGGCGTAATCATCCGGCACGGCCCGCCGTGCTCGGGTGGCAGCGGCCGCCCTTCCCACATGTGAACGAGCAGCACGTCGTCGTCGAGCGCGCGATCAAGGGGCAGGTTCGTCGTGTATGGAATGAAGGATCCCGGCATGAAGTCGGAGCCGGTGCACAGCACGTACTTGGCGTCGTCTTTCGGGACGGCGAGCTCCGCGATCGTCTTGAACCGCACGCCCCGCCAGTGGTTGTTGAATCGGCTCCACGTCGTCACGCAGTGGAAGTCGCTGACGTCGTCGACCTGCGGCAACGCCATGAACTGCTCCCAGGTCAGCGTGAACGGGTTCTCAACCAGCCCGCCGACGCCGAGCCGCCAGTCGGCCGTGGACACCGCGGGCTGTTCGCCCAGATCGAGAACGGGCCAGTTCTTGACTTCGTGCTGCCCGATTGGCAGCAGCGGCATCCCGTGCCGATTCGGCGCCCCCGAACCCTGCGGCCGCATGGCGGCGAACTTCACGTTGACGGCGCGCGTGTCGGTGGCGATTTGCCGTTCGATGAACCGCCGGCGCCGTTCGACGAGATCGGCCTTGCTCAAGCGCGCGTCCCGACGATTACTGACGCCGGCCGCAGCAGCTCGTCGCCAATCGCATAGCCCTCTTTCACCACGCGGATCACGACCCCGTCCTGCGACGCGTCGGACACCGGTTCGGTTGAAATCGCTTCATGGCGGTTCGCGTCGAACGGCTGGCCGATCGCGGTGACGCGGGAGACGCCGAGGGCCTCCAGTTTGCCGAGAAATTGATCGCGCACGAGCTCGACCCCGCGCAGCAGCGGCGAGGAGCGATCAGGGGCGGAGGCGATGGCGCGGTCCAGGTTGTCGACCACGTCGAGCAGATCGGCCAGGAGGGCGCGCTTGCTCCGGTCGACTTCGCGGCTGACTTCCCGGCGAAGACGAATTCGGGCTTGGTCGAACTCGTCGAGCGCTCGGCGATGTTCCGTGAGGTAAGTCTGCAGTTGCGTGGTCGCGTCGGCCAGGCGCCGCTCCAGCTCTTCCACGTAGGTTGGCTTGCGTCCACCCCGCTCCTGGTCAGCGGTGGTGGCTGTGCCTTCGCCGTGCGCCCACCAGCGTCGGTCGACTACCCGCACCTGTGGTTCGTCGTCGTCGTTCACGAAGTGCATTTTACCGGGTCGCCGTGCGAACGACCTAAGCGAGCGTCTCTGCGGGGTCGAACTGTGGCCGGGGGGCGGC
>JBPYEE010000186.1:0-11298 GCA_051985095.1 Vicinamibacterales bacterium
GAAGGTCTTGCCGGCCGCATTGTCCGGGGCGACGTGCCCGAGGGGTTGAAGAACAAGCGGATCGTCGCGCTCGATATGGGCGCGCTCGTCGCCGGGGCGAAGTCTCGCGGCGAATTCGAGGAGCGCCTGAAAGCGGTCCTGAAGGAGATTACCGATGCGCAGGGCCAGATCATCCTGTTCATCGATGAGCTGCATACGGTCGTCGGCGCCGGCGCCGCCGAGGGGTCAATGGACGCGTCGAACATGCTGAAGCCGATGCTGGCGCGCGGCGAACTGCACACCGTCGGGGCGACCACGCTCGACGAGTACCGGAAGCACATCGAGAAGGACGCCGCGCTCGAGCGGCGGTTCCAGATCGTCATGGTCAGTGAACCGACCGTCGAGGACACGATCAGCATTCTTCGAGGGCTTCGTGAGCGCTACGAAATCCACCACGGCGTCAAGTTCAAGGATGCCGCGCTGGTCGCCGCCGCAGTCCTGTCGCATCGGTACATTGCCGATCGGTTTCTGCCCGACAAGGCCATCGATCTGATTGACGAGGCCGCCTCGAAGCTCCGGATGGAGATCGACTCCATGCCGGCCGAATTGGACGAGCTGGAGCGCCGCATCATGCAACTCGAGATCGAACGCGAGGCGCTCCGGAAGGAGAAGGACAAGGCGTCGAAGGAGCGGCTGGGCAAGCTCGACAAGGAGCTCGCCGATCTCAAAGAAGATCGGAGCCGGCTGGCGACGCACTGGCAGCAGGAGAAGGACGCGATTCAACGGGCACGAAAGCTGAAAGAGGAACAAGAAGCGCTGCGCACCGACATTGAACGCGCGCAGCGCGCCGGCGATTACACGAAGGCGTCGGAACTGCAGTATGGCCGCGTGCCTCAACTCGAGAAGGAGATCCGGGACCAGGAGGCGCGGCTCGCGGCCCTCCAGAAGGGCCACCGGATGCTGAAAGAGGAAGTCGACGAGGAGGACATCGCCGAGGTGGTCAGCAAGTGGACGCATATCCCGGTCAGCCGTCTCATGGAGGGCGAAGTTCAGAAGCTGATTCATATGGAAGAGCGGCTGCACCACCGCGTCATCGGCCAGGACGAGGCGATCAACGCCGTCGCCAACGCGATCCGGCGAGCCCGGGCGGGCCTGCAGGATCCGAATCGGCCGCTCGGCAGCTTCCTGTTCCTCGGTCCGACCGGGGTCGGCAAAACGGAGCTGGCGCGGGCACTCGCCGAGTTCCTGTTCGATGACGAACAGGCGATGGTGCGCATCGACATGTCCGAATACCAGGAAAAACATACGGTCTCGCGCATGATCGGTGCGCCGCCCGGATATGTCGGCTACGAGGAAGCCGGACAGTTGACCGAGGCGGTCCGACGGCGTCCGTATGCCGTGGTCCTGTTCGACGAGATCGAGAAGGCACATCCGGAAGTTCTGAATGTGTTGCTCCAACTGCTCGACGACGGGCGGCTGACGGACGGCAAGGGGCGAACCGTCGATTTTCGGAACGTGGTCGTGATCATGACATCCAACCTCGGCAGCCAGTACCTGACCGGCGAGCTGACCGAAGGGGTGCGCCGCCAGATCACCGACGCGCTGCGGGAACACTTCCGCCCGGAATTCCTGAACCGGATCGACGAGATCATCTTTTTCCACCCGCTCGATCGTGAGCATTTGAAGCAGATCGTCGACATCCAGGTGGCCGGGTTGATGAAACGCCTCGAGGAGCGCAAGATTCACGTCCAACTGACCGATGCCGCCAAGACCCAGCTGGTCCAGGAGGGCTACGATCCGATTTATGGGGCGCGGCCGCTCAAGCGCACGATTCAACGCCGTGTGCTCGATCCGCTCGCGATGCGCGTCCTCGAGGGTGAGTTCCGCGAGGGCGACCGGGTGGTGGTCGACCGCGGCGACGATGGTCTCGTCTTCGAGAAGCGGGAGGCCGTGACGGCGTAACGACATGGCAACACCGACAGGCAAACCTCGTTTCAATCCGCGCGCGGGCGACCGGCGCGGCCAGCGCCCGATCGGCGCGCGGCCGTCGTCGTCCCTGTGGTACGGCCTTGCGTTCCTCCTGCTGCTCGGTCTGGCGCAGATGTACTACCTGACGCCCAACGGCCGCACGATCCCGTACAGCGACTTCAAGAATCTGCTGAAGAGTGGACAGGTCGCCGACGTCACGATCAGCGATCAGACAATCCGCGGCACGCTCAAGCAGGACGACGCCAAGGGACGCCAGTTCCAGACGACGCGCGTCGAGGATCCCAAGCTGACAGAGGAACTCGAAGCCAAGGGGGTCAAGTACACAGGCGAGCCGGTCAATCGCTGGCTCCCGGATCTCCTCGGCTGGATCGTGCCGCTCATCTTCTTCATCGGCATCTGGGGCTTCTTCTTCCGGCGCATGAGCGGCGCCGAGGGGGGCGTCATGTCCTTCGCGCGGAGCCGCGCGAAGATTTACGCCGACGACGAAGTAAAAGTCCGCTTCACGGATGTGGCCGGCGTCGACGAGGCCCGCGAGGAACTGATGGAGGTCGTGGAGTTCCTCAAGAATCCGAAGAAGTACACGAATCTGGGCGGGCGGATCCCGAAGGGGGTGCTTCTGGTCGGGCCCCCCGGCACCGGCAAGACCCTGCTGGCTCGCGCGGTGGCCGGCGAGGCCCACGTGCCGTTCTTCAGCCTCAGCGGATCGGAGTTCGTCGAGATGTTCGTCGGCGTCGGCGCGGCCCGCATTCGCGATCTCTTCCAGCAGGCCGAAGCCAAGGCGCCTTGCATCGTCTTCATCGACGAGCTCGACGCCCTCGGCAAGGTGCGGGTTCAGAGTCCGGTCGGCAGCCATGAAGAACGTGAGCAGACGCTCAATCAGCTGCTCGCGGAGATGGACGGGTTCGACGCACGCAAGGGCGTCATCATCATGGGCGCAACGAACCGCCCGGAGGTGCTCGATCCGGCGCTGCTCCGCCCCGGCCGCTTCGATCGCCAGATCCTGGTGGACAAGCCCGACGTCAAGGGACGGGAAGAAATCCTTCGCATCCACGTGAAAGGGGTCAAGCTGGCGGATGGCGTGGACCTGAAGGTCCTGGCCGCGCGCACCGCCGGGTTCGCCGGCGCCGACCTCGCCAACCTGGTGAACGAGGCCGCGCTGCTCGCAGCGCGCCAGGACAAGACGGCCGTCGACATGAGGGATTTCGAGGCGTCGATCGACCGGCTCGTCGCCGGCCTCGAGAAAAAGCGTGTGATGTCGACGAAAGAGCGTGAGATCGTGGCGTACCACGAATCCGGACACGCGATCGTCGCCAGCTCGCTGCCCGGCCTCGATCCGGTTCACAAGATCTCGATCGTCCAGCGCGGCTTCGGCGCCCTCGGCTACACGATGCAGCTCCCGCTCGAAGATCGCTACCTGATGCAGCGGCACGACCTCGAGAGCCAGCTGGCCGTGCTGCTCGGCGGGCGCACGGCCGAAGAGATCGCGCTCGGGGAGATTTCCACCGGAGCGCAGAATGATCTCCAGCGCGCAACCGACATCGCGCGTGCGATGGTCACCGAGTTCGGGATGAGCGACTCGCTCGGCGCCATCAACTACGACGGCAACAAGCGGGCGCGGTTCCTCGACATTCCATTGCCGCAGGAGCGGGGCCTCTACGCCGAACAGACCGCTGAAAAAATTGACGCGGAGATCCGCCGCCTCGTCACCGACGCACACACCAAGGCGCGGCAGATTCTGACTCAGTCCCGTGACAAGCTCGAGGCCGTGACGCGCCGCCTCCTCGAGGTGGAGGTCATGGAAGGTGACGAGCTGCGACAGATCCTCGGCTTTTCGCCGCCGCCCACCACCTGAGCGCGATCAGCGCGCCCGTCGTCTGCACGACCACGACGAGCCCCACGCAGGCGGGCCAGCCGCCGAGATTCCACAGCGGTGCGGGCGCCGATCCGCCGGCGCTGCCACCCGCGTAGTAGAACGTCGAATACAGGCCCACCGCCAGCCCGCGATCGTTTTCGGTCACCGCGCCGATATAGCTGCTCGTCGCGGTTTGTGCGATGAACACGCCGGTCGAACTCAACGCGAGGCCACCGACGATGGCGGCGAGCGACGGGTGGAGCGTCAGCAGCGCGCCGGACGCGCCAATCGCCATCGCCGCCGTCACGCCGGCGCGAGGGCCGTAGGCGTCGATCCACCGGCCGCTCACCGGCGTGGCGACCGCTCCGACCAGATACACGACGAACAGCCAGCCGAGCGCCGCCGTGCTCAGCGCGTACGGCGGCGCCGCCAGATGAAACGTCACATACGTGAACATCGCGACGTTGGTGAAGAGCACGCAGAACCCGATGGCGTAGGTCGCCAGAAGCTGACGATTGCGGAAGAGCGCCCCGACCGCGGTGCGGCGCTCGCTGACGCGCGGGACGGCCCGTCGGTCCTCAGGCAGCCAGCGCCAGAGGACGAGCGCGATGGCGAACGCCAGCACCGCGATGACGGCAAACGACAGATGCCAGTCCAGGCGCGCGGCGATCCATCCGGTCACCGCGCGGCCGAGAAAGCCGCCCACGATCGTACCGGTCATGTAGGCGGCCGTCGCGCGGCCCACGCGCTCGAGGGGCCACATCTCGTGGATGTACGCGACGGTGCAGGCAAACACACCGGGTGTCACGAGGCCCTGCAGGAATCGCCACCCGATCAACTGCGCGAGCGATTCCGACGTCGCCGCCAGGGCCGTTGCCAGGGCCAGCAGAAACGCCGCCGCGACGATGACGCGTCGCAAGCCGACCGCATCCGCAAATCGGCCGACGAACGGCGCGGCGATCGCGACCGCCACCGTCGGTGCCGTCACGGTCAGGCCGACGGCAAACGGCGAGGCGTGAAACGTGCGCGCCAGAAGGGGCAGCAGGGGCTGCGTCGCGTACAGATGGAGGAACGCGACTGAACCGGCGAGCACCACGGGGACAATCGGGGGGGTGCGCACCGCGCCGGACATCTGCAGGCCGGCTGCGGACCGACGGTATGATCGTTCCCATGACGACGAAGACGACATCACGCCTCTCGTTGGTGGCCGCCGCGGTGCTGCTGACGGCGCCCTCGGTGGTCGGCGGGCAGGATCCGTTGCAGGCGCCGACGGGCCGGCCGCTCGTCGATGCCGATCACAAGCGCATGCAGCCCGATGAGGCCAACACCGGTCGCAACGTACTCGTGTTCGGCGACCCGAACAAGGCGGGGATGTACATCATTCGCAACCACTTCGCGCCGGGCCAAATGAGCCGGCCACATTTTCACGATCAGGATCGCTACGTGACCGTCATCAAGGGCACGTGGTGGACCGGCGAAGGGGACAGATTCGAGCCCGAGAAGACGGTCGCCATCAAAACCGGCGGGTTGATGTTCCACCCGGCCGGCTATCACCACTACGATGGCGCGAAAGACGAGGAAGTAATCGTGCAGATCATGGGCATGGGCCCGGTGAAGACGACCCAGACTGAAGTGAAATGACCGGCGGGCACTAGGTCGCCGGTTTGTCGTCAGAGCCGGCGACGGCGGCCTCGGCCGCCTGAAACCCCACGCGACTGTGCGTGCCGTCGCAGAACGGCTTGGTCGTAGACCCGCCGCAGCGGCAGAGCGCAAACGGCCGCCGCGTGATCTGATACGCGTTGCCGTTCCAGTCGACCACGGTCATGTCGTCGCCGTCCACCAGGTACGGTCCATTCTGCCGAACCTTGATCGTCGCCATCTCGCTACCCCATCTTTTGCATTGAGGAGAGGAATTCCGCGTTGCTCTTGGTCTTCGACATCTTGTCGAGGAGCAGCTCCATGGCTTCGACCGGCGACAGCGGGCCGAGCACTTTGCGCAGGACCCAGATCCGGTTCAGATCGTCGCGCGGGATGAGCAGCTCCTCTTTCCGCGTGCCGCTCTTCTGAAGCTCGATCGACGGGAACACGCGCTTGTCGGTCAGCTTCCGGTCCAGGTGGATTTCCATGTTGCCGGTGCCCTTGAACTCCTCGAAGATGACGTCATCCATGCGCGACCCGGTGTCGATGAGCGCCGTCGCCATGATCGTCAGCGATCCGCCCTCCTCGATGTTGCGCGCGGCGCCGAAGAAGCGCTTCGGTTTCTGCAGCGCGTTCGAATCGAGGCCGCCCGACAGCACCTTGCCCGACGGCGGAATCACCGTGTTGTAGGCGCGCGCGAGGCGTGTGATCGAGTCGAGCAGGATCAGGACATCCTTCTTGTGCTCGACGAGGCGCTTCGCCTTCTCGATGACCATCTCGGCCACCTGCACGTGCCGCTGCGCCGGCTCGTCGAAGGTCGACGAGATGACCTCGCCGTCGACCGATCGCTGCATGTCGGTGACGTCCTCGGGCCGCTCATCGATGAGCAGGACGATGAGGTACACCTCCGGATGGTTCTTCGACACCGATTGGGCGATGTTCTGCAGCAGCATCGTCTTGCCGGTCCGGGGCGGTGCCACGATCAGCCCGCGCTGGCCCTTTCCGATCGGCGTCCACAGATCCATCACGCGCGCCGACAGGTTCTCGGGAGCGGTTTCGAGCGAAATACGCTCCTGCGGGTACAGCGGCGTCAGGTTTTCGAAAAAGAGCTTGTCACGCGCCTGCTCGGGCGCCTCGAAGTTGACCGCTTCGACCTTGATCAGCGCGAAGTAGCGCTCGCCTTCCTTCGGCGGCCGAATCTGGCCCGAGACGGTATCGCCGGTCTGCAAATCGAATTTGCGGATCTGTGACGGGGAGACGTAGATGTCATCCGGCCCCGGCAGGTAGTTGTAGTCGGGCGCGCGGAGGAACCCGAAGCCGTCCGGCAGCACTTCGAGCACCCCTTCCGAGAAAATGAACCCGCTCTGCTCGGTTTGCGCCTTCAGGATCTGGAAGATCAGCTCCTGTTTGCGCATACCGGTCGCGCCGCCGACGTTCAGGTCCTTGGCGACCTGGGTGAGCTTCTGGATGCTCATATCCTTCAGATCGGTGATGTTCAGCCGTTGCGGCTGCGGGGGTGGCGCGGGTGGCGCCGCCGCAGGTGGGCCTTGTGGCGCCACGGCCGCGGCTTTCGCTGGATCGGGATGGGGCGTCTCGGAGGGAGTGGGCGTGTCGGGCGCCGGTGCCGTGGGACCGTTGGCGGTCCGCGCCGGGCCGTGGCGCTTAGGATTACTTGGCATGTTGTCCGTTATTGAATGATGTCTGGCGGGTCTTGCCCGAGTATATCAAAACCGATACGGATTCTCGCCGATCGCCATGACGCTGCAGGCGATCACCGGTTGGATGCCGAGCGAGTGGGCGCGGGCGACGACTTCGTCGCCGTCCGCGCCCGGATTCAGCCAGACTTCTCCAATTCCTTTCTGCGCGACCTCGTCGATGACCCGCACGCCGATGGGCGGCGGCACGTAAAACGTGGCGATGTCGATCTGGCCCGGCACGTCGAGCACGGATCGAAACGTGGTCAACCCTTCGACCTCCGTCTCGTGCGGGTTGATCGGAATGACCGTGAACCCCTGCTGAAGGAAGGCGCGCACGGCGCGATTACCGAACTTGTGTCGATCGGCCGACGCGCCAATCACCGCGACCACTTTAGGCATAGGTCGTTTTCGGCGCGTGCGCCCGCACGAATTCCAGGATGCGGCGGCTTCCCTCCTTCAGATTGTCCATCGACGTCGCGTACGAAATCCGGATGAATCCGGGCGCATCGAACGCTTCGCCCGGCGTCACCGCCACGCGCGCCTCTTGCAACAGCGCGTTCGCGAAGTCGATCGACGTGCGGAACCCGTCGAGCGACAGCGCGTCGCCGATGTCGACAAACATGTAGAAGGCGCCAGCCGGCTTGCGGCACTTCAGCCGCGGATCGGCGCTCAGCCATGCGTGCAGCCGATCGCGGCGCACGCGGTACTCGTCGAGCATGGCTTTCACCGGCTCCTGCGACCCGGTCAGCGCCCGGACCGCCGCCTTCTGGGTGATCGAGGTCACATTGGACGTCTCGTGACTCTGCAGCGCCGTCGCGGCCGCCGTGACGCGCGCCGGCCCCAGGGCCCACCCGCAGCGCCAGCCGGTCATCGCGTAGGCCTTCGACGAGGACCCGCAGAGCACCGTCAGATCGCGGTACTGGCCGGCGAGCACGCCGGGCAGATTGTGCGGCACGGCGTCGTAGATCAGCTTTTCATAGCAGAGATCGACGATGATCCAGATGTTTTTCTCGGCCGCGGCATGCGCCACCGCCGCGAGGTCGGACTCGGCGATCAGCGCGCCGGTGGGATTGCACGGCGAGTTGATGATGACGCCGCGTGTGCGCGGCGTCACGGCGTCGAGAATCGTCGATGCCCGGATGGCGAATCCGTCCTCCGCGTGTGTCCGCACCAGCACCGGGGTTGCCTCGGCGAGCTTCACCTGCTCCGGCAGCGTCGGCCAGCAGGGCGCGTGCGTGATCACTTCGTCGCCGGGACCGAACAGGACCATCGCCGTGTTGTACAACGCCTGCTTGCCGCCGGCGGTGACGATGACCTCGTGCTCCTGGTAGGCAACGCCATAATCCTGCCGGTAGCGATCACAAATCGCGCGCTTCAGCTCGGCGATCCCGGCCACCGGCGTGTAGCGCGTGAAATCGTGATCGAGCGCCTCGTGCGCCGCCGCCTTGACCGGCGCGGGCGTCGAGAAGTCGGGCTCGCCCGCCCCGAAATCGATTACCTCGATGCCTTCGCGCCGCAGCCGGTCCACGGTGGCCGTCACCGACATGGTCGGCGAGCCGGCGATGCGCGACGTTCGATCTGCAAGCTTCATCTGGTCACACTTTCTGGCGTAGCCGCTGTTCGACGAGATCCGGCACGAGTCCGTGCACGCGGCCGCCGAGCGCGAACACTTCCTTGATGAGCCGCGAGCTGATGTAGGTGTACCGCTCGGCCGGCATCATGAAGATGGTATCAATCTTCGCGTTCAGGCGCTGGTTCATCAGCGCCATCTGAAACTCGAACTCGAAATCGGACACGGCGCGCAACCCGCGCACGATCACCTGCGCCTCGCGCCTGGCGACGTAATCGACCAGCAGGCCGTCGAAGGTATCCACCTCGACGTGCTTCTGATCCTTGAATACCTCCCGTGCAATCTCGACGCGCTCGGCCATGGAGAACAGCGGCGATTTCTCTGCGTTCACCAGGATGGCGACGACGATGCGATCGAAGAGGCGGGCGCCGCGCAGAATGATGTCGACGTGCCCGTTCGTCAGCGGATCGAAAGAGCCGGGGTAAACCGCTAAAGTGGACATGAGTACAATGCCAGCGCGGAATCGCCCGACACGATCTCACGCATCCGCGTGAGCCCGCCGGCCGACACCGGCGAGGGCTGACGGCGCGCATGCTCCAGAACCAGCGTGCCGTTGGCCGCCAGGAGCCGGGCGGCACCCGCGACGATCGGTTCGGGCCGCTCCCCGTACGGGGGATCCAGCAGCACGACGTCGAACGACCGAGCGGCCAGTTCTTTCAGAGCGCGATCGATCCCGGCGCGAATAATAGCATAGCGATCGGCGACGCCGCAGGAGGCGAGATTGGCAGCGATGAGCGCCTGCGCGCGGCGATCCCGCTCGACAAACGTCACGTGCGCAGCGCCCCGGCTCAACGCTTCGATGCCGACGGCGCCGGTCCCGGCGTAGCCGTCCAGGACGCGCGCGCCGTCGATGACCGGCGCCAGGACGTTGAACAGCGTTTCGCGCAGCTTGTCGGAGGTCGGACGCAGCCCCTCCCAGGTGGGGGGCTGGAGCCGCCGGCCTTTCAGCGACCCCGCAATGACGCGCATGCTTCAGCTACCCCACCTCAATCAGTTTGAATCGCGTTTCCCACGTTGTCATGAGCTTGTCTCGCGCGGCCGGCGTGGGCGCGGCCGTGTCGATCCACCGCTCTGCTTCCCGATGTGCCTCGTCCAGCAGATCACGATCGCGAACCAGATCGACCAGGCGGAAGGTCGGGAGCCCGGCCTGGCGCGTCCCGAAGAAGTCGCCCGGTCCACGCAGCTGCAGGTCACGCTCCGCGATCTCGAAACCGTCGGTCGTCTCCGCCATCGCCTTCAATCGCTCGCGGGCTTCGTCCGACAGTGGCGACTGATAGACGAGAAAGGCGTACGACTGATGGGCGTCGCGCCCGACGCGCCCGCGCAACTGATGCAGCTGCGACAGGCCGAAGCGCTCCGCGTGCTCGACGATCATGACGGTCACGTTGGGCACGTCGATTCCCACCTCGACGACGGTTGTCGACACGAGGATGTCGAGCTCGCGGGCGGCGAAGGCCTTCATCACGCGCTCCTTCGCGTCCACCTTCAGGCGTCCGTGCAGCAGCCCGACGCGGTACTCGGGAAACACCTGGTGCTGCAGCGTATCGGCCATCTCAGTGGCCGCTTTCAAGTCGACCTTGGCTGATTCCTCGACCAACGGATAGACGACGTACACCTGGCGCCCTTCCTCGAGCTGTCGGCGCGTGAAGGCGTAGATCTCGTCGCGCCGCGATTCGGGCTTGGCCGCGGTCCTGATCGGCCGTCGTCCGGCGGGGAGTTCCCGAATCATCGACACGTCGAGGTCGCCGTACAGCGTCAGCGCCAGAGTGCGGGGAATCGGCGTGGCGGTCATCACGAGCACATCCGGGTGCAACGCTTTGTCCCGCAAGGTCGCGCGTTGCAGGACGCCGAACCGGTGCTGCTCGTCGATGACGACCAGGCCGAGGCGGCTGAATCGCACGCCGCCCTGCACGAGCGCATGCGTACCGACGACCAGATGAATCGACCCGGCCTCGAGTTCAGCCAGCTGTTCGCGCCGGGTCGCGGCCGACATCGACCCGGTCAAGAGCGCGAGGCGAAAGCGCGAGGGCTCCAGCAGGCGCGAGATATTGAGAAAATGCTGCTCGGCGAGCAGCTCGGTTGGCGCCATGAACGCCACTTGCAGCCCGTTTTCCATCGCCACGACGGCGGCCAGGAGCGCCACGATCGTCTTTCCGGCGCCGACATCGCCCTGAAGCAACCGGTTCATCGGCTGCGGGCGCTGCAGGTCGTCGACGATCTCCTTCAGCGCCTGCCGCTGGCCGTTGGTCAACCTGAAGGGCAACACCCGCCGCGCTGATTCGCGGATCCGATCGTCGACGCGTACGATCACCGCTTTGCGTTCGGCGGCCGCGGTCCGCCGCCGTGCCAGGACCCCGAGTTGAAACAAGAATGCCTCTTCGCAGATCAGCCGGCGCTGCGCCCGGCTCGCAAACCGATTCAGCTCGTCGAGCGCCGCGTCGGCGGGCGGGAAATGCGCCGCATGAAGCGCCGCGGCCCGCGTGGGCAGCTGAAGCCGCACACGGATCTCCTCG
>JBPYEE010000187.1:0-8360 GCA_051985095.1 Vicinamibacterales bacterium
TCCTGCGCACGATGCAGGAAATCTTCAACGTCGACCCCGACAACGGTTACCCGTTCCTGGGCGCCGCTGCGACCGCGAACGACCTGTCAGCGTTGTTCAAGCCCGAATCGGACAACTAGCCTCGGTCGGCGACCCTCACCATGGCAAGAGGGCCTGCAGGTGCCCTGCGGGCCCTCTCGCGCCAAGGGTCGATCTCTTCCAACCGCGGCTGTCGACGAACCTGCGAACGATGCTACGAGCGGGTGCGTTTCAGGTAGAAGTGAGTGTCGCTACCGCTCGTGACCGCTGCGACCAGCTCCCAACCAGCCTTGCCGAGCGTGTTGAGGTCGTCTTCGGTCAGCGGCGCTTCGCCAGCGCCTTTTCTGACGACCTTGTACTCCCAAACCGCGCGCTCGTACACAATCACGGTCGGCGGTTGTGCGACCGGGCGTGGCGCTTCCGGTAGCGGATGTTTCGGGAATTCACTCACAGTCCTCATCATCAGTCGATTGTCTCGCCATCGGCGGCGCATGGCAACCGGATGCGTTTGAGGTCGATCCGTTTCAGCGTCACGCCTTTTAACAACACCAATTCGCGTCGCTATCCCTGGGCGACCCAAGGGGTTCGTCGCAGGGAGCCGCGAACGATGCGTCGCATGGTGAATCGTGACAAAGACATTAACCAGTGGAAATGGCAGTCGTTATCGGGGTGCTACTCGCACTCAACTTGTCGGGAGCGATGGCAGGCGGAACGGCGTTGTCGGCTGACGATGATGCGACGACTCCCGCCTGCCCGGTGGATCAGCAGACGCTCAAGACCGCGCTCATCAGCGCGGATACCGCGGACAGCACCGGGCTGGACAACCATTTCTGGGCGGTCGTGGTGAATCGGCAGGGCGCAGTCTGCGCCGTCGCGTTCTCGGGTCAGAATCGCACCGCACAATGGCTGCTCAACCGCCAGATCGCAGCGGCAAAGGCGTTCACGGCGAACGGTCTCAGCCTCGATGGCGCGCCGATTTCGACCGGGCAGTTGTATCCAACCGTGCAACCGGGTGCCCGGCCAATCCGTTGTTCGGGCTGGCAGAGGGAAATCCCGTCAGTGCGGAGGCCGCCTACAACGGCTCATTCGATCAGTTCGGCACCCCGACCGATCCAATGGTCGGCAGGCGCGTCGGCGGCACCATCACGTTCGGAGGGGGACTCGGTCTCTATTCGGGGACGTCGGCGGTTGGCGGCCTGGGCCTGTCCGGTGATACCGCGTGCGCCGACCACTCGACCGCGTGGCGCGTCAGAATCGATCTCGGACTGGCGCCGACGGCTGGTGAGGACCTGATCACCTTGAACAACGCAACCGGGCATCCGCACGGCCCAAACGACGGCGGCACTCAGGGCACAAACTGATCGACGGGTAACAGCACGGTCGGGGCGGGGCGGCCGGCGCGGTCGTGCAACCTCAAGGCATTTCGAACGCGACATACAGCCATTGCCCCGCTCGCTCGACCTGCATCGCGACGGGATCACCCTGTTTGAATCGTGCGAGTTCGGTGCGGAGTTCGTCCACCGAGTGCACGTTCTTGCCGCTGATCTCGTGAACGAGGTCGCCGGCCTGGAGGCCGATGTCAGCGCTGCGCACACTGGCCGTTCGGGCCACGATCAACGCGCCCGATGGCAGGCGCAAGCCATCGAGTGTCGACGCGAGCCGCTCATCGAGCGTGATCGCGAGGATGCCGAGTTCCGGGATCAAACTCTTCGCGAACTCCGATGCGTCGGCCAGATGTTCGGTGGGTTCCTGCACCTCGACCGGCGTCACATCGAACGACAACGTCTCGCTGCCGCGCAGGACCTGGATCTTCATCGGATCGCCCGGCACATGCCGGAACGACAGACCGGTCATCGCCGCAACGTTGTCCAGCGGGCGACCGTCCACGCTGAGCAGAATGTCGTTGAGCTTCAGTCCGGCGGCCAGCGCCGGACTGCCCGGCAGCAGGTCACTGACCAGCACGCCTGCACCCCGTGTCAGCTTGAGCGCAGCCGCGAGCGTCGGCGTGATGGTTTGCAGACCGGCGCCGATGACGGGACGATGGACGTGCCCGTACTGCCGCAGTTGGTCGAACACCCAATGGACGAGAACGGCTGGCACCGCGAATCCGACGCCTTCGTTGCCGCCGGACTGTGTCGCGATAAACGTGTCGAGTCCGACCAGCTCGCCGGCCGCGTTCACAAGCGGCCCACCGCTATTGCCTGGATTGATCGGCGCGTCGGTCTGGATGTAGAGCATCGGGCTGTCAGGGTCCAGCTGACGCGCGATCGAACTGATTACGCCCATCGAGACCGAGTTCTGAAGTCCTTCGGGGCTGCCGAACGCAAAGACGACCTGTCCTTGTCGCAGTCGGTCGGTCTGCGCGATCGGTAACGGCGAGAGTCCGTCCGCTGGGATCTTCAACAGCGCCAGATCGGCGTCGGCGAACGACCCTACGAAGGTGGCGTTCACCGGCGCCGCGAACGACTGTGCGAGAACGCCACCGACGGTCTGCAAGCCTTTCGGCACCAGCCTGACCCGGATTTGCTGCGCCTTCTCGACAACATGGGCGTTGGTGATGATGTAACCATCGGCGGTCACGATGACGCCCGAGCCAATGCTCTGCTCCCAGCCCGCCATTACATTGGACCGCCCGCTTCGTTCCGGCCCCCCATACCTGGTGACGAGAATCTGGACGACGCTGGGTGACACACGCTGCACCATCTGCTCGACGTCGTCGCTGAACGCGTCGAGTGCGGTGCGAGAACTCTTGGGGACCGGTGTTTGCGCTCGAGCGGTTGGCGCATTGGTCAGGAGAATTCCAAGCGCGAACCCAAGGGGTCCGAATATGAGTGATCGTGCAATCATGGCCTCGCTCCGGATACGTGGCGCAGGGCGAATGACTCGGTGTCGGCTACATGAAATGTGCCAGATGGCGGCGACAGGCTGGTCGAGCAGTTGGGATGTTGACCGTCCTAAAAACTGGTCGACGCGTTGTCTCGAAAACTCTCCAGGGCACCGCCCGATTGCGGTGGCATTGCGACGCTGCTCAATGGTCGCGCTTGCGGTCGGTCCGACGCACAAGCCGTTTCAGATCGGGACCGAATTCTCTGATGACATACAGCCCCGTCTCAACCGCCAGGCTGATCGTTCCAATCCGAAAACCGTCGGGGGCCAGATGGTAACCGCTCGGATACCAGGACATCATCGCGAAAGAGCCCGCGTAGATCCCGGATACCCGGGGCAGATCGACCACGTGATGGCCAGCCTGATCATGGGTCACAAACGATCGCGCCAGGGCATGACTCGTCCGGCGCCACGCGCCGGTGCAGTCGCAGCGACGATAGCGCGTGTCGTACGCAAGGACCTTGGCCATCGTCGCCTGGACCGTGCCTTGAATCGTGAACCGGCCAAACTCCGACGCGAGGTTGCGAACGTACCGCCTCGACCCGTCGCTCCATCCTACGGGCCTGTCCGCATTCGAATCACCAATTGATGTGCCAAACGCCCGCAGGTACGCCCCGGCGCTCAGAAAGTTATCAACGACGTATTGATGCCAGCGCTCCTGGTCGGTCATCGGCAAGTACGGGAGCACCGGGTCCGGCAGAGCCGGGTCTTGCGCCACGGCGTTGGCTGCAGCCCCGGCGAGGAGTGCTGCGACGACCACGGTGAATCTTGCGGTACGAGCGATCGGGTTAGGCACCGATTCCTCGGCGGCGGAACACGTTGAGGCCGCATTGTAAACTCTCCGGCGCGTCTGCGGATGCGGCGCCGCTCGTTGGAACACACCGGGTCTTGCCAACGTGCGGAGGGCTTCGTCCGTCTAACCATCGCATGCTGTCCCGAGCGGTGGTCGCGGATCTCGTCCAGGACGGCCGGTACGCGGTCCGCACGTTGTCTCGGAGTCCGGGGTTCGCGGCGGTTGCGGTCCTGACGCTTGCGCTCGGCATCGGCGCCAACAGCGCCATCTTCAGCTTCGTGGACGGCGTTCTCCTGAAGCCGCTCCCATACGCCGATCCTGACCGCATCGTCCTCCTGTGGGAGAAGCCGCCCGGCGGCGGAAACAACGTTGTATCGGCGCTGAACTTCCTCGACTGGCGTGAGCAGAGCGGCGTGTTCGATCACATGGCCGCGGTCGCCGGCGGGTCGGTGACCCTCACCGGTCACGGCGAGCCGCAACGCATTGCTGGCGCGCGCGTCTCGCCAGCCTACTTCGACACGTTTGGTGTGAAGGCCGTGCTCGGCCGCACCTTCGTCCCCGACGAAGAGCAGCCGGGGAAGGACCACGTCGTTGTGCTCAGCCACCGTCTGTGGGCGAATCAGTTCGGTGGCGATTCACACGTCGTCGGACAGACCGTGAGGCTGGATGGGGAACCGTTCACCGTGATCGGTATCCTGCCGGAGGATAGTCCGTTCGACCGCACGTACAGCCGACTCTGGCGGCCGTTGGCCTTCGCGAGCGGCGAGCGGACGCGTGACTTCCATTGGCTGCAGGTCGTCGGCAGGCTGAAAGCCGGTGTCAGCCTGGATCAGGCGCGGGCGCGGATGGACGCGATCGGCACGCGGATCGCGACCGACTATCCGGTGTCGAACAAGAACTGGGGCGTGTCGCTCGTGCCGTACGCGGAATCGGTGGCTGGTCCGCAGCTGCGCAGCTCGCTCTATGTGTTGTTGGCCGCCGTCGGCATGCTGATGCTCATCGGTTGCGTCAACCTCGCGAACCTGACGCTCGCCCGCGGCACGGCGCGGGAGCGCGAGGTCGCGGTCCGGGCCTCGATTGGCGCCGGCCGCGGACGTCTCGTGCGGCAGTTCCTGACCGAGAACGTCGTCCTGGCGCTGTTCGGCGGCGCCGCGGGCGTCGCCGCCGGCTACGGCCTCATGCGGTGGTTGCAGATCATGCTTCCCCCGTTTTACCTGCCAGCCGTCGCGCGGGTGGCGCTCGACAGCCGCGTCCTGCTGTTCGCGCTGGCGCTGTCGGTCACGACCGGTCTCGCATGCGGCATTGTGCCGGCGCTGCACGCCACGGCGCCAGATCTGTCGACCGCAATGAAGGAAGGCGGACGCGGATCAGCCGGCGAAGGCGGACGGCGTCGGCTTCGGAGCGCGCTGGTCGCCGTCGAGGTCGCGCTCGCCTTCATCTTGCTCGCGGGCAGCGGACTGCTGATCCGCAGCTTCTTCGAGATGATGAACCAGCCCCTCGGGTTCACCGCGACGAACGTCCTCACGCTCCGCATCCCCTTTTCCAGCGATCGGTTCGCGTCGGTCGCCGAGCTCTCGGGCTTCGTCAGGAATATCGTCGATCGAGTGCGCGCGGTGCCAGGTGTGTATGGTGCGGCCGCGACCGACGCGCTCCCGCTGGAGGGGTACAACAACGGCATGCCCTTTCTGATCGCGGGACGCGAGGTCGTCGACCGCGCGAATCGTCAGGCCTGCGGCTTCAAGATCGTGCAGCCAGACTACTTCCGGGTGCTTGGCATCCAGATCCTCATGGGTCGCGGGCTGACGGAGCGCGACGGAAAAGGCATGCCGCCGGTGGCGGTGATCAACCAGAGTATGGCGCACCGATTCTTCGCGGGACAGAATCCGGTCGGCCAGCGGCTCCTCATTCAGGAGATCGTGCCGGGCAAGCCGCAGCTCGGATCCGAGATTCCATGGGAGATCGTCGGCGTCATCGCCGATGAGCGGACCGGCAGCCTCGAAGGCACGAATCGTCCTGGCGTCTATGTGCCCATGGAGCAGAGCCCGAGCACGTTTGTCAGCCTGGTCGTGCGCACCGCGATGACACCCGACGCGCTCGGGCGCGCGGTCTCAACCGCCGTCCATGACGTCGACAAGGAACAGGCCGTCACCGATATTCGCACCCTGGAGCAGGTGAAAAACGAGTCCGTATCGTCGAGCCGCCTGCGGACGACGCTCGTCGTGGTGTTCGCGGCGCTCGCCTTGATGCTGTCGGCGATTGGCGTGTACGGTGTGCTCTCGTACACCGTCGCCCAGCGGTCCCACGAGATCGGGGTCCGTGCGGCGCTCGGCGCGTCGGCCGGTGCGTTGACACGAATGGTGCTGGCGGGCGGGCTCACGCTGACGCTTGCCGGCCTCGCCCTCGGGCTCGCGGGCGCGCTCGCGCTGACGCGCCTGCTGTCGACCCTGCTGATCGGGGTCGGTGCCAGAGATCCCGAGACCCTTGCGGTCGCGGCCGCGACGCTGCTCGCCGTTGCATTCTGGGCGTGTTACATTCCCGCGCGCCGCGCCGCGCGGTTCGATCCGCTCACCGCGCTGAGGGACATGTAACGACGACGTCACCGGCAGGAGCCATCGCTGCTGGTCGAAATGGTCGATCGCGACCAGCTGGGCCGCCGGTGTGAGCGCATCGCTCGTCGGTCGCCGAGTGTCAGCAATCGCGGGCCGTTGGCGGCGATGTCCTCATTGTGCGGGCTGGTTGCCGCCCACAGCTACGGCAAACCGTCCGATGCGCATCTTCGTGCGCGGCAACGCTGGCGGCATTCACCTTCCCCTGGGCCACGACTGCGGGTCCGCGCGCGCCTCTGCCTGCCGGATTTCGACCGCGGGTTCGAATCGTCATCGCGCCCCAATCGGGAGCTGCCCCTCAAACTGCCGCAAATCCCAATAGTCCCGCCAGGCGGCGATCTTCCCGTCGCGCACCTCAAAGATCCCCATGCACGGCACGGCGATCCGCGTGGCATCCGCGAGGAAATAATCCACTCGTTCCGTCATCACGATGTCGCCATCCCCAGCGATGTGGCGAATTTCCCATGGCAGTGCGGTCATTCGCTCAGCGCCGCGTCGCAGCGCGTCGCGGATGGACTCGCGCCCTTCGACCGGCTTCCAGGGAGCGTTCCACCAGACCGCATCTTCCGTGAAGTAGCTTGCGAACTCATCGGGGTCTGCCCGCACACACGCGTCGATGAATTGGCGAACCAATCTGATTTGCGGAGTCTGTTCCATCTATCCCCTCGACGTGTTCACTCCGCGCGGCCTCCATGGCCGAGCGTTCTCATCGTTGCATTCCAAACCAAAGTCGGTTGTCCGACCGCCGCAACGCCGGTACGACGAAAATGGTCACGGCCAACCCAAGCGGCGCGCCGCCACCGTGCCCGCCCGAGGTTCAGATAATCAACGCGACGCCGGGATCGACCTGTACGAGCATGCCATACCATGGCGGCCGCATTCGCGTCGGGACGCCGATCCCGAACCTGAGATCAATGACCGCAATAATCCGCCTGGGATCGTCGCCGATGACCAGATCTTCGACCCGCACGAACGGCACCCCGCGGAAAATCGCGGAGGCAGAGCAGTCATCGATGCCGCGCCGACGCTTCGACGATGCCGGCGACGCCGACGGCCGCGTCTTGCGGCGGCCTTTCCACGCTACAGTCAAGCGAGACAGCATATGCTAGCCTTTCGCGTCACAGACCTTCGACCGGAGTGGATCGAGCAGACAGCCGCCTTGCTCCGCAGGACCTTCAGCGGGAGAAGCCAGGAATGGCAGGACATCGCATCCGCGCGGCGTGCCGTCGGCGCCTCCCTTGAAGCTGGAAAGATCAGTCGAATCGCTCTCGATGCGTCGGACCACGTCCTCGGTTGGATTGGCGGTCACTCCATCTACGACGGTTACGTCTGGGAGATCCATCCGATCGTCGTCGCTCAGGAACAGCGGCGGCTCGGCATCGGGCGGGCGCTGATTCACGATCTCGAGGTTCTCGTTCGAGCGCAGGGCGCCCTCACGTTGTGGGCTGGCAGCGATGACGAACACGGCGAAACCAGCCTCAGCGGTGCGGACCTGTACGAGGATGTTCCCGGTTCAATTCGAGATATCCGCAATCTGGCGAATCACCCGTATGAGTTCTATCTCAAGGTCGGCTTCCGGATCGTCGGCGTGTTGCCGGATGCGAACGGTCTCGGAAAACCCGACATTTTCCTGGCCAAATCGGTGCAACCCCGGTGACCTACAGGCTCCGGCCGGCCCACGACGCTGACTTCCTGTTCATGCGGGACACGAAGCTTGAAGGGATGCGACCGTATGTCGAGGCTGTCTGGGGCTGGGATCTCGCCGAGCAGCAGCGTCGCTTCGCCGACAAGTTCGACGCCGCCGCCAGCCGGATCGTCGTCAGCAGCGGCGCCGACGTGGGATGGATTCACGTGGTGGAGAGCGACCGCGCGATGTTTCTGGCGGGGATCTACCTCGCCGCGGCCACTCGTCGGCGCGGGATCGGGTCGGCGATCATTCATGACCTGATTGATCGTTCCGTTCGACAGCACAAGAGCCTCGGCTTACGGGTACTGAAGGTCAACCCCGCACAACGGCTCTATCAGCGCATGGGCTTTGCAACCACGGGTGAAACCGC
>JBPYEE010000188.1:0-4274 GCA_051985095.1 Vicinamibacterales bacterium
GGTACTGGCGGGCTCGCTCCTCCGGCGCGGCGATGCCGACCTCGGTCAGCATTTGCACGGCACGCGCCCACGCCTCGCGTCTATGTGCACTCGTGTGCACTCGTACGACTTCGGCGATCTGTGAGCCAACCGTGTACACCGGGTTCAAGGCACTCAATGGTTCCTGAAACACCATCCCGATCCGGTCACCTCGGATAACCCGCAGGTCACGCTCCTCGAGGTGCATCAAATTCTTCCCTTCGAACTCCACGACGCTCGTCGAATCGATCTCACCGGGTGGGCGAATCAGGCGCAGAAGGGACAGTGCGGTAACGGATTTGCCAGAGCCGGACTCACCAACGACCCCGACGGTCTCGCCCTGCGAAACGTCGAAGGACACGCCATCGACGGCTCGCGCTGGAGGTCCGTCTGTTTCGAACCTGACGCGCAGGTTTCGAACGGCGAGCAAGGGGCTCGGCGACGCAGGCGTCGCCCCCGCACGTTGGCCTGCAGGGTTCGACGGGCCGTCGCTCATGCAGCGGTTGCCGCGCTCGCGGCGTGTCGCAGACCGTCCGCGACCGCGTTGATCGCCATGACGGTGGTGACGATGGCGAGCCCCGGGAAAATGGACAGCCACCAGAGCGCTTGGATCTGATCCGCACCATCCAACATGATGTTGCCCCAACTTGGATACGGCGGCTGCACGCCAAGGCCAAGAAATGACAGCCCAGCCTCGAGCAGAATCACCTGTCCGACGCCAAGCGCTGCGCCCACGATGATTGGCGATGTGATGTTCGGCAGCGCATGCCGAAACAGAATCCGCGGCGCGCTTGCGCCGAGCGCGCGCGCGGCCACGACCCATTCACGCTCCCGCAACGCGAGTACTTCGGCGCGCACGATGCGACTCATCCCGAACCATCCGGTCAGCCCCAACGTCAGGACGAGAGCACCGAGCGATAGGCGATTCCACAGCGCGACGACGACGAGCAACAGAAGCACGCGGGGAATCGAGAGGCACGCGTCAGTGATGCGCATCATGACATCGTCGACGATGTCGCCGGCGTAGCCGGAGACGGCTCCGTAAAGCGTGCCGACCGTAGTCGCGGCAATCGTCGACAGAACGGCGACCGATAGCGAGACACGACTCGCATACAGCACGCGGCTCAGCACGTCGCGGCTCAGCGGGTCGGTGCCGAACGGGTGCGCCCACGACGGCGGCCGGCTTTTGAGGGCGATGATGTCGAGTGGCGTGTTTGGGGGAAAGGGCGCGAGCACGGGCGCCAGGATTGCCACCGCGATCACCAGTAGGATGATCACAAGACCGACGACGGCACCGCGATCATGTCGAAAGCGACGCCAGACGATGTTCCACGGTGCGGCCACCTGCGACAATGCGATGGGCAATGGGCTGTCGACCCCGCCTTGCGGTGTGGCGCGCGAAACAGAAGACACGGCGATCATGGCGCGAGAGAGGCGGTCATCGCTGGCGCGCGGCGGAGTCGAGGATCCGCGATCGTGTACAGGATATCTGCGAGCAGGCTACCGATTACCACAGCGATGCTCGCCACCAGGGCACAACCGATGACGAGTGGGTAATCGCGGGCGGCGACCGCGTCGACTGCAAGCGCACCTACGCCTGGCCATGAAAACACCTTTTCGATGAATACCGTCCCGGTGACAAACCCGGGGAGCGACAGGCCGAGCAACGAGATCACCGGGATGGCTGCATTCCGCAACGCATGTCGGACGATGATGGCCCACTCGGGCACGCCCTTGGCGCGTGCCGTTCGCAGGTAGTCGTCCGCAGCCACATCGAGCAGGGCAGCTCGCTGAAACCGAGCCACGAACGCCGCTGTGAGCGCGGCGAGCGTCAGCGCCGGGAGCACGAGGTGATGCAGGCGATCAAGAACCGAAGGCCAGGCAGCGAGATACCGATGCATAACCGGGTCGACGACGCCGCTCGCCGGGAAGAGCGGCAGCCAGTACGCGAATACCAGGAGGGCAACCTGCGCCAACCAGAAGTCTGGCGTGCAGTAAAAACCCAACGAGATCGCGCCGAGCAAACGGTCGGCGATCGATCCGCGTCGCGCGACCTGAACGAGCGCGATCAGAATGCCTAATACGAAACTCAAGATGAGTCCCGAACCTGCGAGCATCAGCGTGTTTGGCAGCGCGCGAGCCAACACCGTGCTGACTGGCTCATTGAAGCTGATCGAGTATCCGAATCGGCCTCGCGCCAGGTTGGCCATGAACTTCACGTACTGCACGCGTAGCGGCTGATCGAGTCCGTAGGCGTGCAGCCAGAACTGTCGTGTCGCCTCGGAGACGCGTCCTTCCTCCAAATTGCTCCCCAGCGGGTCGCCGGGTGCCATGTGGATGAGGAAAAACGTCAGGGTTGCCACAGCGGCGACAACAATGACGGCTTGGAGCGAGCGGCGGACGAGCAATGCGCGCATGGGGCAGCGCCGCCGTCAGCCTGGAGTCTGCATCACTGCGGCGCGGCGGCCAGCCCGATCTTGTCCCGCGGCAGTCGCTCTGCCGCCGGTATGTACCAATCCGCCAGGTTTGCGTACCACTCGTCGGGCCGAAACGCCGCGGTGTGCACGCGATGCTGTACGGCCGAGACCTCTTTCGGCTGGAAAAGCCAAACGCCCGGCACGTCGGCGTTGATGACTGTGTACGCGCGGTGCAACAACGCGTGTACCTGTACCGGGTCGGTGGCGACCATCGCGCTGTCGAGGAGCTTGTCGAAAGCGGGATCTTCGTACGATCCAAAGTTGACGCCGGTCTTCACGGCGGAACTCGTCCAGGTCTCCTTGGTGCCGCTCATCGCACCATCGGTGCGCCACACGTTGATGGTCGCGTCGAAGTCGTGAGCGCGCAAGCGACTGCCGAACGCGCGGAATTCGATCGGATCAACCGTCACCTTCGCGCCCACGTTCGCCAGCTGGTCCTGGACCAACAAGGCGATCTGCTGGCGAGCCTTGCTCGACGTTGGCACGATGAGCGAGAACGCCAACGGACGGCCTGCTTTTTGGCGCACGCCATCAGCGCCGCGCCGCCACCCGGCGGAGTCGAGGACGTGATTCGCGCGCGCCGTATCGTACGGGAGCATTGAGATTGTCGGGTCGGCGCTCGACGTCCCCAGCGCGAACGGTCCGTTGACCACAACGGCGAGCGTGTCGTACACGTTGCGCACGATCCGATCGCGATCGAGCGCCATCGCGAAGGCTTGGCGTACAGCTCGGTCGCCGAAAATTGGATGGGGTCGCGAGGGAGTCCCGGTGCGCAAATTGAACCACACGAAGCCGTACGAGGCATCCTCGTGGATCAACAAGGACAGCTCCGGATGTTTCACGACCTCTGACACGCTGGCTGGTGGAATCGTTTGGAGGAAGTCGGCATCACCGGCCAGCAATCGGGTCAATGCTGCGCCAGGCGTCGGAGTGGCGGAGATGATTACGCGATCCAGCTTCGGGCGGCCGCGGTAGTTGCTGGTGTCCGCGACCAGTTCAATCGTCGATGGCGCGGGGGATCCGTTGAACCGGAATCTGCCGTCACCGACCGGGTGATGGGCAAAATCCGAGGTGCGCAAATCGGTGATAGAAACGTTGTGCAGCAAATGATCGGTGCAGATCCACATCTGATATGTCGCATCGAAGAACTGCTCGGGATACCGGTGCTTGAACCAAAACACCGCTGTCAGCGAGTCGGGCGCGGTCACAGAATCGATCGCGGCGAGCTCGGAGGCGACCTCGATGCCGGCGGCCGGATTTGTGTACAAGCGGTAGGTGAACACCACGTCGTTCGCGCGTACCGGGACTCCGTCGTGCCACCGCGCTCGTGGATCGAGATGGAAGACGATCGCGAGCGAGTCGTGCGTCCAGTCCCACCGGTCGGCCAGGCGAGGGAGAAAGCCGCGATCGCCAATGGTGTTCAGGGAATCACTTGGTTCGGCGAGGCGATCGAATATCGTTGCGACCACCATTTGCTCTTGCGTCCCAATCGCAAAGGGCGGCATGAGCGTCGACACGTCCGCGGGAACGACGACGGCGAGCATCCCGCCGGTTTGTGCGCCGCCCGAACCCGAAACGACCCGGGACTCGCCCGAGCGGCATCCGAGCGCAATCACGAACACGGTGCCAAGCATCACGAGCCGTTGACGGCTGACCGGCGGTTTCATGATGGTGCAGGTTCGGGGAAACGCGGTGACGGAAGACGACGGCGTGCGAGTAGATCTCGTCACGCTCAGCATCCCTTCGTCCCCCGTCAGACGAGACCTAGGATGGGGCGGC
>JBPYEE010000189.1:0-4309 GCA_051985095.1 Vicinamibacterales bacterium
GCCACTCCGTGCAGAGTTTGTTACCGGGACGTACTTCTCGACGCTTGGCGTCGGCGCGTTCCGCGGCCGCTCGTTTACATCAGATGACGATCGTCCTTCAGCGCCGCCTGTCCTCGTCTTGAGCCACCGTGTGTGGCAAGGACCTTACGGCGCCGACTCAGCGGTCGTCGGCTCGACGTTTGTCGTAGAGGGCCACCCGTTCACCGTCGTTGGCGTGGCGGCGCCCGGATTTTTCGGTGAAACCTTTCGCGGTGATCCACCGGACATCTGGATCCCACTGCAGCAGGAGCCGATGATTGCCGGCGGAAGTTCGCTGCTGCATCAATCCATTTCCCCGTGGCTCTTCGTGATAGGCCGCCTCCGGCGGGGCGCCTCGATCGACCGCATGGCGCCGCGCCTGACCGAAATCCTGCGCCAATGGATCCAGTACGAGGCCGGGTATCCAAGCAACTGGATGCCCGATATCCTGCGCGAGCTTCCTAAGCAGACGATCACGGTCGTGTCGGCAGGCGCGGGCATCGGCCTCGCTGGCCTTTCGGCGAAAGAGCAATACGGACCCAGCCTTCAGATCCTGCTCGCCATCTGCGGGCTCGCGTTGATAATGGCCTGCGCGAATGTCGCGAACCTGCTGCTGGCCCGAGCAGTCGCGCGCCGGGCCCAAACGGCCGTGCGGCTGGCGCTCGGCGCGACACGCCGGCAGATCATCACGGAAGCCCTCACCGAAAGCGTCCTGCTCGGCGTAGCGGGAGTCCTTGCAGGGTTGTTGGTCGCGATCGAGGTTGCGCGGCTTCTGGTCGCGCTCGCCTTTCGGACCGCACGCTTTGTACCGATCACGACGACGCCGTCGCTTGTGGTGCTGGCGTTTGCGGTTGGGCTGGCGCTCACCACCAGCGTCCTGTTCGGCGCCGCGCCTGCGTGGTTGGCGACGCGCACCGATCCAATCGACGCGCTGCGCAGTTCGGGCCGTGGCACGAGTGCTCACCCGTCTCGACCGCGCCTTGCGCTGCTGATCGTTCAGACAATGCTGTCTCTGGTGCTGGTTGCCGGCTCCACGATCCTTGCGCGAAGTCTCGCGAACCTCGAACACCAGGACTTCGGCTACCCCTTGCAAGGGCGCGTATTGATCGGAATGAAGCGCCTGCCCGCCTCGTATACACCGCAGCAACTATCAACGGTCTATCGAGACATGGAGCAGCGGCTTGCACGCCTCCCCGGCGTGCGAGGGTACGGCCTTGCGCTGTACAACCCGCCCCTCGGCCCGTTGGGCGGCGAGATCATTCAGCTGGCCGCTCATCCGCCGAACGCGAGCACCGACGCGAGCGCGTCCTGGGACCGGGTCAGTGCCGACTATCTGCAGAACCTCGGCGTTTCGATTCTGCGTGGACGCGCGTTCAGCGCATCGGATAACGAGAGGACTGCTCCGGTCGCCGTTGTGAATGAAGCATTCGTGAAGCGCTTTTTCAACAGCGATGAAGATCCGCTCGATCAGCACTTTGGCATCGAGCGGCCCGAGAACGGGGGGACGTTCCGCATCGTCGGTATCGTGCGTGACGCGAAGTTCGCACGGTCGGGACTGAACCAACCGGCACGTCCCATGTTCTTCGTGCCGCTGGCTCAGCGTGTCGACTACAACGCCGACTATACGAGGATGATCGAGGGGTTGTCGCATTTCATCCAAGGCATCCTGCTGGTCAGCGACTTGCCACTCGCCGAACTCGAGCCGGCGCTGAGGCGGACGCTCGCCGAGGCCGATCCGAACGTAGTGATCACGAGCGTCAGAACGCTGGAGGATCAAATCGCCTTTTTGCTGGATCGTGAGCGAGCCATCGCGAGCCTCGCGAAACTGTTCGGGGTGCTTGCTCTGGTGTTGGTCGCCGTTGGGGTCTACGGCGTTACGGCCGAAATCGTCGCGCGGCAGAGGAACGAGATCGGCATCCGGATGGCACTCGGCGCTGCGCCGGCCAACGTGGTCCGCCTCGTGCTGTCGCGCGTGGTTCTGCTGGTCGGCGCGGGGATCATCATTGGCGCAGCCCTCAGCATCTGGGCCTCGAAGTTCGTTGCGTCGCTCGTCTACGGGGTGCAGCCGCGGGACCCCGCGAGTCTCGTTGGGGCGATCGTGGTCCTCGCTGCGGTCGCTGCTGTGGCAGGCTGGCTACCGGCGTGGCGCGCATCGCGGATCGATCCGGCTGAAGTGCTGCGCGAGAGTTGAGCGACGGTCCAGGATGCCGGCATCCGTTCAGGCCGACGAATGGGCGCTATCGCCCAGCCGCCAGCGAACGAGAGAAACGCCTCAATTTCCGTGAGGTACGGACTAAGCTAGAGTTTCCGGTTGACTCATTTCGGTGTGAGAGTGCGCGTGTACCCTCGAAAACGGGTCACTGGGAGGGTCGATGCCGAGGGCCGCTGGTTTTGATTGCGGGAGTTATCCAGGCGATGCGGCGCTGCACGCGTGGGCATCGGATGGAACGTACCAATTTGTCGGCTACTACCTTCCGGCACCGTGTCACGGCGCAGCGTTCACGCCGTGGACCGGGAAAGCGGCCTTTATCGCCGGCCTTGGCTTGGGATTTGCCGTCGTGTACGTCGGGCTCCAACAAACCGGTTGCGGCGCCGCGCTTCTGTCACACGACAAAGGCGTTGAACACGGCCGCGACACGCTCGCCCGGTGCCAGAGCGAGGCATTTCCAAACGGCACGGTGGTGTTTCTCGATGTGGAGCACTTCGACGGGTCGCTATCCAGCGCGATGGAGGACTACATCCGTGGCTGGATTGGTGCGATTCTCGATGACGGCTCCGTCAAGCCCGGTATTTACTGTGCGAAGCACAACGCGAACGAGGTGCGCGACGCAGCGCAGCGCGAATACGACGCCCGCGACCTGTCCGGTCGACCGGCATTCTGGATCACCAGCGTCGGCGAACCCGCCTTCGACATCGCGTCGTCCACGCCGGATCAATCAGGGGTGCCGTTCGCTGACGTCTGGCAAGGTCGTATCGACATCAGTGGTGAGCAACACGGTGTTCAGCTAACCATCGATCAGAACGTCGCTATGAGCGACGACCCGTCTGGAGTTCGCTCGGGGTTTGTCCTGACCTAACGACCAGGGCGTCCAGGAGCGGCCGGGTTTCCCGCGATCGAAAAATGGAAACCGTGGTCGGGACGTTCCGGTGACAATCCAGCCCGCCTGAGGACGCTGTCGCCAAGATAGCAGAATTCCGTACGACAGAAGGGGCGTCTGTTTCGGGTACGCCAGTCCGATCCCGGGGGCCTGCCGCCATTTCGGCGGCGCAACTGTTGTCGACCGGCCATCAATGGTCCTGGCGGATTTGTCGATCTCGCCGACCGGCGATATCACGACCTCTGCGTCGAGAACGGTTTCTCACCGAGGCGAGGCGCGGCCGAGCCATCGTTTTTTTCGCCGCCGCTCGCTTTTCAACGTGTTCGTCACTTCGCGTGGAGGCATGGTGAAATCAGTTCGTGGCAGCGAGTTCGTGCCCGTCCGCGCCAATTCAAGAATGTGAGATGGACCACGCGCTACCGAACCTCGGAACCGACGATTCTCACCCGGTTCAGCCGGTTGAATCGCATGACCGGAGAGCCGAGGCTATGATCAGGAAGTCTGGATTGGCAGGAGGTTGTCATGGTGAAGCTGGCATGTGCGCTAACGTTAATCGCACTCGGAACCATTCAAACGACTCCACGATCTGAGAAGTGTGCACCGCCGGAACGGCGCATGACAGCGATTCGCTACGCTCGTGAGATCAACACGATGGAAGCGGCAGCGTTCAGCCAGCTGCGGTCGTATCAGTCGCTCGAACAACTTCCAGCGCATGGCTTGCCAAACGACTATGACGTACAACTCACCACCGACGGCCCGGGCTACATGTTCTCGATTAAAGACAAGACCGATCCCTGCCATGCGGCCGTGTTCTCCGATCAAAACGGCGTCATTTTCACGGGCGTTCCGATTCAATAACAGTGCGATCGGCGCTCTGTCCTGACTCGAAGGCCAACTCAGATCGTGATCGCATCCGCGTTGGTCGGACTGGGCTGCGCGTGACAAGGGCGCAGCCGGTCACCCAGATTTTGAGGCTGTTGTGACCGAGCCAGCCGACAGTATAAAGATCAGGTGTGGTCGCGTACGCTCGTCTGTCTGGGCCGGGAGAGGGATTAATCCGAACAGTCGGCCACAACCGGAGTTCTCGGTTGAATACGGGGCGCCACGGTAACCGAATATTGGCCTTCGGGACGGCAACCGAGAAAGGGTCGATCGAGGATCACCGGATCGCCAAGAACAGCAACATCGCAGGT
>JBPYEE010000190.1:0-12723 GCA_051985095.1 Vicinamibacterales bacterium
CGCAGAGTGCTCTCGGCAATGTTCAGAGACGATAAGCCTGAGAAGGCTGGTCGAGATTCTGTTGCGTCCATCGCTCTTGGCCGGTTGATCATCGCCGCTGGCTCAGGGAAGTACTTCCTAAGGTGGCAATCTCGGCTTGTAACTCCTGATAACGATGGTCCGCGCCCTTGCGTGGCAGCTCGAGGATATGTGATGGATGCTTCGGCATCGGACGCCCAAAAGTCGATTCTATCTGAAGCATAAGCGTTTGGCGAAGACCGTCTTTGTCATTGATTGGTTCATAGCCGTAGGCTTATATGTCCAGCTTGGCATGACGGCACAGGCGTTGCTCTGCCTTTGAACATGGTCTTCAAGGCTCCAGGTGCCATGCGATCCGCGGGGGCGGTCATTCTTCTCGCGCTCTGTGCTATCGGATGTGGCAGCTCAAGCAGCCCTACTACGACCTCGCCGACCTCACCGTGCACACCCACACCGACAAACCCAGAGTGCGTGAATCCACCTAATCTGCTCACTGTCACAATCAAGAACGGAGTGTACTCACCAAGTCCGGTAATGGTGAAAGTTGGTCAGACAGTGAACTGGCTGAACTCGGATATGGTCGCCCACACGGCCACAGACCCCGGCGTGTTCGATATTGGAAGTATCGCGCCGACCAGCGCCCACAGTGATAATGGCGACGGGGTCACGTTCAACACTGTCGGCACGTACAACTATCACTGCACGCTCCACGCGAACGAGAATGCCACGATCATCGTCACGCAGTAGCGTCCCCTCGCCGCACGGGGAATGTGATGCAGATTGAACGAAACAGCGGGGTAGGTCGTTTGGGTGGGTTGGGAGACTCGGGAGACTTGAGCTGTGCATGGCGAATTGCTAAAAGCGTGGGCATTTCTCGGGTTTCGTGATGCTACGCTTGCACCGTGCGCGACCTCGTAATGTCCAAGAATTCGACCGACGCGACCGGGCCGGACCTGCGCGGACTGGAGCGCCCCGGCATCGCCTTTGGTTCAGAATTGCATTGCTGGTCAGGCGGCGATCAAGGTCCGGGAGTGCGTGGTCAGTTATCCACGCATCGCCATCGGACCTACACCGCCCCGCCCGATGCGCGACAGGTATGGCCGGTATGCTCAGACCGGTACTGGTCCGCGCCCTACGCCGCCGGTCGACCGTAGTACTTCAAAAGGCCGCCCAGACGCTCACGACAGGCCACGCGGTCATTCTCATCGAAGAGAATCGGCTCCTGCGACGGCAGATGAGTGGGCGGCGCCTGCGATTGACTGACGACGACCGCCGACGACTCGCCGTACGGGCTTACCGGCTCGGTCGAGAAGCCTTGCGTGACGTGGCGACGATCGTTGCCCCGTCCTGCGCGAAAACTCCGCCGAAGCCGGACCATCCGCCAATTGGCGGATCGACGCAGCCGGAGGAGGGCGTGCGCCTTCGGCAATTCGGCCCAGTCGACATCGTCCTTGAACCGGCGCAGCGCCTCGGGCACGCTTCCGCGATGGACCCGTTGCCTCCGCTCGCGTTCTTCTGCCTGCTGTTCTCCGGTTGGGTCAACCGACAGCAGCATGCGGTCATTGACTATCTGGTTGAGAAGAACCGGGTGCTCCGCGCAGCGGGCTCCCGACGCCTGCGCCTGGGTGGACTGCTCAACTACTTCACAAGTGCGGCGTGACCTCCTCGTTCATTGCTTAAACGAGCGGTAGGTAAAGAACGCGCGTGAACCCTCCGATGACGACCGAATTGTGCCGATCGCAGATGATCGCGGAGCGCTTCGTCCGGATCGCCCGATCCGCATGTCTAAGACACCGACGGAGGACAACCATTTGTTCTTCTCTCACGATCGATTCTGCGTTTCTGTCCGTCACCATTTCGCCCGCCTTATGCGTCGGAGCAATCTGCTCCGCACCCTAGGAGCGGGTCGCCGCCATTTTTCAGGAAGACGTCGCGCGCTTCGACGTCGAGCAGAAACGCGCGTTCCACCAGAGTCGTGAATCGAGGATCCGCGCGGAGGGGATCGAGCACAGGATCGTGCAAGAGAGCATAGTGGCAGCAGTAACGCTGATCGAGCGCAGACGACAAGAACGTCAACGCACGCTCTGCTTCATGGCTCTCGGCGTACTCTCGCGCGATCCAGAACGCGCCCTCTGGGTCATGACCCATTGGCCCAGGAAGTTCGAGCGCTCGATTCAGCAATTCAACGCTTTTCGAGAAGTTGCCTTGGACGGCCGTGCGCTGGGCCTCGATCAACATGTGGACCTGGGAATCAGGGTCGATGACCTTCTCGAGCGCCAATAGACTTGCGAGAACCTCTGGCGTTCGGCCGAGCGCAATCAGGCCGATGTTCTTGCAGACGTCATCACCTGCACCGCTGCAGCTGTCGACGGCCTGCTGAAACTCATTCAGGTGCAGATACGTATATGGGACGGTCGTGCGAACGTGTGCATCCAGACTGCGGGCCCGACGGTGCGCCGCAACGGATGCGTCGAGCAACCCGCAATGCCGGCACGCATGGACGAGGCCGGCGAACAAGTTCGGATCATGCGGATGCGTCTGCGCTCGCGTGAGCAATCGTGCCAAGGCTTCGAGCGGCAGTCCGCGCTCGACCTCGAGCGCCGTGTAGTAATTATGGGCAAGGGGGAGTTCGGGATTCAGACCAAAGGCCTTCTGAAACGCATCCTCAGCCCGCGCGAGGTTTTCAACCAATGGACCTGCGCCGTACTTCCCGACCATTCGGTATATTCGTCCGAGAGCCGCCCAGGCCGGCGCATACGTCGGATCGATGTCAACCGAGCGCAGGTAGAGATCGCGCGCGAGGATCATCTGCTGCGTTTCGTAGGCAGTCGCCAGTTGATTCGCGCGGAGGTACAACTCATACGAGATCGCGCTGGCCGGGACATCGTGGTTCAAAGCGCGTTGCTCGGTCGCGGTTAACGGGCCCGCGAGCGATTGCACAATTCGGTTGACCAGCTCGTCCTGCAGCCGAAAGACGTCCTGCAGCGCACCTTGCGAGGCATGCGTCCACAAAACAGTGCCGGCTGGCATCTGGATGAGCTGCGTGCTGACGCGCAGACGTTCGCCGTCTGCGAGGATGGTGCCCGTAACAATGGCATCCACGTCGGCGTGCTCGGCAATCGCTCGCAAATCGATATCGCCGGTACTGGCGGCGAACCTCGAGGCGATGAGAGTCGACCGAACGAGCAGCGAGTCGATCGCCACCAGTGAGCTGCTGATTGCATCGGCCAGGCTGGCCGACAGGAAATCGGAAGCCTCATGGCGGCGCAGCCGGCGGAACGGCAAGACGATGACACGTGTGCACGCGCGCTGCGGCGCTGAGCGAGCGGGTGCCGGATCCGTCAGCGCCTCAAGGACCGCATGGGCCGACTGAAACCGGTCTTTCGGATTTTTGCGCAGCAGCCGATCGACGACGCCCGCCCACGGGCCTGGCAGTGAGGGCGGTTCGTCGTGCAGAATGGCGTGCATCGTGTCGACGGTCGACGCTCGCGACCAGGGATGCCGGCCGGCCGCCATTTCGTAGAGCATGATTCCGAACGCAAAAAGATCGGCACGCGCGTCGACGTTCTGCCCGAGGATCTGTTCCGGCGCCATATACGCCACTGTGCCAATCAGTTGTCCTGGTGAGCTGAGGCCGACGGCCATCGTGTCCGTAGCGCTGAGCGTCTGAGGCCTGCGAAGGCGCTTCGCGAGCCCGAAGTCCAGAACCTTCGCATGTCCGTCAAAGCGGACCAAGATGTTGGCCGGCTTAAGGTCACGATGCACAATGCCGGCGCTGTGCGCCTGGTCGAGGGCATTCGCGATCTCAATCGCAATGGTTCGCGCGTCGTCGCTCGAAATGGTTCCGCTGGCGATGCGGTGTGCCAGTGTCTCACCTTCGATGTACTCCATGACGAGGTAATCGGCGCCGTCTTGGTGGCCGACGTCATACAGCGTGCAGATGTGCGGGTGCGCGAGCGCCGCGATGGCTTTGGCTTCGTGCCCGAACCGCGCCTTCAGTTCGGCATCTGCGGATGAGAGGATCTTGATTGCGACCGTGCGATCCAGCCGCGTGTCGCGTGCTTTGTAGACCTCGCCGAAACTACCGGCGCCGAGCGGCATGACGATTTCATATGGACCGAGTCGGCAACCAGCGGCGAGCGGCATGGTCGGCTGATTCTAACGGTGAAGTGCATCAAAAAAGCAAAACGCCCCGCGTGGAGAACTACGACGGAGCTGTGGTCGGCAAGTAATCGATCGTGGCCGATTTTGTGCGACTTTTCGGGAGATCGCGGAGCGCCGGTCTCGACGCTCGCCCCGCAGTTGGCGTTGTGCCTCGAACGGCAGGTGGAGCTCCGCCGGCGGTAACTGTGACAGTGTAATCATTCACACCGCGTCGGAAGCTGCGATCAACATCTCGACGTCGCGCGAGCATCTGCGTCGCGCGGCACCACAGGAAGCGCGCGCTCGTCATCGGCGTGTCACTTCGCGTCGGCCGGCAGCCCGAACGCGATGATGTTCGAACCGGCGGCCACGGCGACGTATTGCGCGTTGTCGAACCTGTAGGTCATCGGCGACGACTTCCACAGCGCGTTCGTCGGAAAGCTCCAGAGCGGCCTGCCGCTCTTCGCGTCCGCCGCCATCAGCGATCCGCTGTCTTCGCCGAAGATCACGATACCGCCGGCGGTGCTCAGCGTGCCTCCCCACGAATCGACGGTCCCGGTCTGCGGCAGCTCCCAGACGATGCGACCGGTCTGAATGTCGATGGCGCGCAGGACGCGTTCCGCCGGCTCGCCCGGTGCCTGCTTGAATGAGCCGCCCATGAAGCCCTCCCCAGCCTTCCATTCCATCGGAACGCGCGTGAAGATGCCGCACTTGTCGTTCGTCTGCACGTAATACAATCCGGTCGCCGGATTAAACGACGTCGAGTACCAGTTCGACGCGCCTTCGAGCGACGGGCACACGCGCTTGCCCTCGAGCGACGGCTCCATGTCAGGCACGACCTTCGGTCGCCCTTCTGGTGTGAGCCCCGTCGCCCAGGTCACACTCTTTGCGTACTGTCTGCCGAGCAGGAACGATCCGTCGGTGCGATCCAGCACGTAGAAGAATCCGTTGCGGTTCGCCTGGACGAGGAGCTTGCGCGGGCGGTTCTGCCAGATGGCGTCGATCAACGCGGGCGTTTCTTCGGCGTCGTAGTCCCAGACATCGTGCGGCGTGAACTGAAAATACCATTTCAATTTTCCGGTCTTCACGTCGAGCGCCACGATCGAATCGGCGTAGAGATTGTCGCCGGGGCGATCGTCGCCGATTAGATCCGGCGACGGGTTGCCGGTTGGCCAGTAAAGCGTGTCGAGCTCCGGATCATAAGTGCCTGTCAGCCACGTCGTCGCCCCCGGATGTTCAATGCCTTTGCCCTTCCAGGTCTCGGCTTCTCGATCGCCACGAGTCGGCGCGGTCCAGAATCGCCAGACCTCGTTGCCTGATTGCTGATCGAACGCCGCAACGAACCCACGGACGCCTTCGTCGCCACCCGACGTGCCGGTGACGACGAGACTACCGACGGCGAGTGGAGCGCCGGTGGCGTTGTAGTTCTGACGCCAGTCGGCCATCTCAGTTTCCCACAGCAGCGCGCCGGTGAAGCGGTTCAGCGCGATGAGATGTGCGTGATCCGTCACCATGAATACGCGGTCGCCCGCGACGGCAACGCCGCGATTGATTCCGCCGGCCGCGTTGCCGACGAGGCCTTTCGTTCGCACGCGCTGATAGTGCCAGACTTGGCGCCCGGAGCCCGCGTCGAGCGCGTAGCACTCGTTGGCGCTCGTGACATACATCACGCCGGCGATGACCACCGGCGTCCCCTGCAGCCGCGGTGTGTTGGGTAGGCTGAAGATCCACTTCGGAACCATTCGCGCCACGTTGGCAGTCGTGATCTCGGCGAGCGGACTGTATCGGCTGCCGCGAGTCTCGCCGTTGTAGCTCGGCCAGTCGGCCTGCGAGGTGACGGCGCGGTATCGCTCGCCATTCTTGCGCAGCAGGTGGATCGTTCGATCGTCGCCGAGCAGCTGCATCTCGTCGGCGCTCCGGTTGAGCACGAGCCCGCTCAGCGCCGCGTTGTCGGTCAGCGTCACGGTCATGCGCACGGGCTCCGAGCCGTCGCGCGGCCGCAGCGTCCGTAAGTAGCGAATCAGTTCACGCACGGCCGCGTCACCGAGGTTCGCGAAGGCGGGCATTCCGGCGGCCGGCAGGCCGGATCGCAGCAGCGAAGTCAGGTCGTCGTCGGTTCGCGACGGCATCCGCCCGGCGATCGCGGGACCGAGCTCGCCGCCGCCGCCGTCGGTCCCGTGGCACGAGGCGCAGCGGTTCGCAAAGACCTGTCGACCGGCATCCGGACTCTGACCGGCGCTCCGGGCGAGCGTTGTTGGTCCGGCGAACAACACGATGAAAGCGAAAGTGGCAGTCTGCACGGCGTAACTCTACCTCCAAAGGACGGCATGGTGATTATCAGAAGTCCATGTTGGCTCCCAGCGAGGTGTGCAGAACGTTGTGGTCGGCAAAAAACTCGATCCGCGCGCAAATTTCCGCTGATCTCAGAATCGTTCGGCCGGCCGACCGATAGCTTTATCGAACGCTTTCTCGGGTACTCGCGCGTGGCATGAGCCGACCCGTATCGTCCCCGTCAGGATCGACAGGATTACGGGCATTTTCGGTGCGTGTCTGATATAAGTTCCCGCTCGTGGTGGACGTGACCATGCTTCGGTTCTTGCTCCTCTGCATCACCGGTTGGCTGGATCGCCGGGAACGCGAGGCGCTCGCCTATTTGGTCGAAGGGAATCGCCTCCTCCGGCGCCAGATCGGTGGACGGCGACTGCGGTTTACTGACGATGACCGGCGGCGACTCGCCATGCGCGCCCACAGGCTCGGCCGCGCAGCGTTGCGTGACCTCGCGACGGTCGTCACGCCAGACACGCTGCTGCGATGGCACGGGCAGCTGGCCATCTTGAGCGGAATCATCAAGGTCTCGGAAACGCGCTCATCGACGGCGTTGAGGCCTGCAGCGTGGGTGCCATTCACCGCAGCCCTCGCCTGGGTGGCTTGCTGAATTACTACGAGCGCGCGGCGTGATTCGCGGTTCGGCCGACGAACGGGACATTACGGGGATCCGGAGGCAATCCATGGAAGATGCGGAAGCAATCTGGGCCGCCAAGACCGATGATGCACTTCTCGAGGCAGCAGCGGAGCTTTCCGAGTACACCGAAGAAGGCGAGCGTGTCATTCGGGCTGAGCTGGAGCGGCGAGGCCTGCCGCAGCCGGACCCTCCAATCGGCAAGTGCTCTCGCTGTGGAAGATCGATCGCACGGAACCATCCACGCGACAAGTGTTCTCAGTGTGGCGGAGCATTTCCGCCGGAGATATTGCGGATGCTTAGAGCCCGGACTCCAGAGGCCATGCTTGTGCCCGTTCTGCGTACGGGGGATGCGGGTCTCATCCTGCTCGCCAAGTCGTTGTTGGAGCGGGAAGGGATTGAGTATTTCGTGTTTGGAGAGAACCTTCAGGATCTCTTTGGTGCCGGTCGCCTCGGCGGATACAACTACGTAACTGGTCCGGCTGAGTTCCGGGTCCGTACGCGCGATGCGGAACTTGCGCGGGTACTGCTCGATGGGCTCAGTGCGCCGCCGCCGGAGCCCGCCGCTGATTCGAACGACGACGCCTAACAATGGCCTCTTGACCCGGACATCGGCAAGGCGGATGCTTCAATCCGCCCTGGGCGTGTGATCCGCAATTAACTAGGAGCACATGTCATCTCTAAGCTTGCGCAGGTGACGTTGATGAATGGGACAGACGAACCCGTGAAGGCGGCTCGTCGTGACCGAATTGGGCTTGCGGTCGCTGGTGGAGTGTTCGTACTGCTAAGGCTCGGCAGCGACTACATTCCTAGTTCGACTTTGTTTCAAGGGCGAACGTTCGTCGTCGCGCTGGTACTCGCGGCCGGAGCAGCTGGAGGGTTTATACCCGGAGTGATCGCAGTAGATGGAAAGCGCCCGTCCGTCGCAGTTCGGGCGACGGGAGCAATGGGCCTCGCGGTCTTCATCATCATCTTGTTTTATCGGTCTATCGCATGATGGAAGGCCAAGGAGGGGGCGCTTTTCCCACACCGGGAAACCCCGTCATGTGCATCGGAATGCGGGCCTGCAAGCCGATCGCAATCAACTGAGCGAAATGCTTAAAATCCATTAAAGAGATATAGACACCGGTTGGCAATTGGTCGCCATTCGCCCGTCGGGTCCGAAAAACTCGGCCCGCATTGTCCCACCTCAGCATCGACAGGATTGTGGGCTATTTTGGGCGTGTCCGTGAATAAGCTGCCGCTCATGACCGACGTGTCGGTCCTTCGGCTGCTGCTCTTCGCCATTACGGGTGGCTCGATCGCCGGGAGCGGTCGGCGGCCGAAGTGTGTCATTCGCTGCGCCTTCGGCGCAGACGCGCCTGTCACTTTGCGCCTGTGGACGAAAGCCGGGCGAGCGCGAATTCGGCCATCGTCTGCGTGCCGATCGACTCGCTCGACCCGTTGACAACTGTTGCAGCAAGCGCATGGCGCCCTCAGTGTCGCTGAGCGACGACATCGTGAACGCCTTCTTGACCGTGAGTAGCCCGCGTGTGTTGGGGTCGGGTCTCGCGGCGAGTCCCTTTTCGATGGCGTCGAGACGCGGAACCGGATCGGCCACGAAATTGGCGTGCCCGTTCCAGCTCGGCGCGAACGAAGGGACGCTCACGACGAGTTGGCCGGCGATCTCCGCGCGCTGTTCGCGCGGCTGTCGTCCGCAAAAACTCCGGCCGTCTGCGATTTCCGTCGATTTTGGCCGAAAAACTCTCAACCGAGCCGTTTGCATGGACATTCGGCACTTTCCAGCGCGAGGTTTCGTCATTAGGCGGCAAGTGGCAGCGACCCTGATCCCGGATACGGTTCTGCCCATCTACTCGTGCGATGTGCGGTCCTGTCTACCTGCCTCACCGTCAGACACTCGGGGCCGAGGGGCGCGTTCGTAGTCGGAACCGCGGTCAACACTCCACGGTCAGGCGGCCGATGCTCATCAGCCTCTGAATTTGCATCGTACTGGACTGACAGCCTGCAAGTAACGGCGGCCGTGAAGCCAATGGAATCGAGGCTGCAACGGTATCGGCAGCTGACCGATGCGTACCTGTTGGCACTCGCGAACCGACACAAGGGCGTTCTGGCGACGTTCGATCGTGGTTTGCGCACTCTTGCGGGTGACGCGCTTGGAGCCTCTGTTGAAGTCGTTCAGACACGGTAACTGTCTGGCCCACCTGCATGAACGATGCGTCGCTTTTCGAGTGCTGAGCGCGGGCCAGTCTGCACAATCTCTGAACAATTGCTGGTTCGAGTCTAGCCTGAGGAGCCAATCGTATCAATAACCTTACAGGCGGTCTTGAATCGCGTTGCCCTTTTCTTGCCCTTTGTTGTCCTCGTCCTTGGCCCATCTTTGCCCTTTTTTGCTGATCGCGATTGCAAGTTGGATTTCGCGTCGCGCTTTCTCGACTGAGACTCGAAGTGCCACGCGCTTACCGCTCGGACGCATCGCGCGTGCAGCGTTTGAGATCGGACTCTCGAAGACGTCGACGGTGCGAGCATCCGGTTGCGTACCGGACGATCTCAGGCGCTTTCTTGAATCGCATCTGGCGTCGGCGCTCCGCACGAGTCAACCGATAACAGCGGTGGGCGGCGTGCTGTCGGTTTGCAGAAGGATGGGACCCTAGTTTTGCAGAACGTATCCCCCCCGACTTGTTCCCTCGCCTGAACGCGTCTGTTCTACGAACCGGCTGAGAGTCTACCTCCTTTCGAGCGTGGCATAAGACTGCGGGTTTGTGTTCGCATCTTTGTTCTTCTTCACAGTTAATGAAAGAGCGGCGGCTGTGGGAATGTGGGAATCTCGCGTTCTGTGCGAGATTTCCAAGCGGGTGTGGAAATCGTTTTGTGATTTCCATGGCCGCGTCATTTCCACAGCCGTGTATGGCTCGAGCAGGGCGAGACGACGGGTCTGCGAGCGTATGGTCGTCAGCTCGACCGTACCAGTGGCCGCAGGACGGCCGATCGGCGTCGGGGTCGCGATCTCACTACCCCTGGCGATCGCTTCCTTTCGACGGGATCGCGTGGTCATCGTGCGCGCTCTTTGTCCGGTGTCTTCGCTGCCGTGGCCACGCGCGGTTTGAGTCGAGGCCGATACGATTCGCCTTCGATCACCAGATCGTACGCATTGCTGGTGAACCGATCGATGGCACTCTGCGCGCGAATCGGGTCGGCAAAGGTGGCAAGCCATTCGTCCGGCCCGCGGTTGGAGGTCGCGATGATGGACGCCGTGCGATCCCGCTCGAACAGGATGTCGTAGAGGTCGCGACTCTCGGTCGCGTCGACGACATCAATCGCCAAATCGTCCAGGATCAAGAGGTCGACGCTGATGATCTTGCGGAACTCGGCTTCGTAGCTGCGATCGAGACGCGCCTGTTTGAGCGTCTTCAGCATCTCGTCCGTGCGGACGGCCAGCACCGTGGCGCCGCGGCGGCAGGCGATGTGACCAAAGGCGTGGGCGAGAAACGTCTTGCCGACACCGGTCGGTCCCACGATCGCGACATGGGCATGGCTGTCGAGAAAGCGGAGCGACGTGAGCTCATTGAGCAGCACCTGGTCGACGGTCACCTTGGCGGTGGCATCCCAGACCTCGAGGCGCATGGTGGGATCGAGGCGGGCTTTTTGGACGCGGAGCGTCATCGCGAGACTGTCGCGTCGACTGGCCTCATCGCTGAGGATGAGCAGCAGCCAGTCCTGATGCGGGATTTTCTGCTGACGCGCCAGCACGAGGCGTTCAGGCAAGGTGTCCAGGATCCGCGACAAGCGGAGCCGGCGGAGGATCGTTTTCAACTCGGGACTGATGATCTCAGGGGTCATTCGGACTCGCCTCCTTCGGCCGAGGGCGCGGCCGGCCGCAGCGGCAGCGCGTAGTCACTCGCGGGTCGTAGGTAGCGCGCCAACGCCACCACCCGCGTCGGGGTCGGGGCTGCAGCGGGCGTCGGAGACGCCAGCTCCAGCATCCGTTGCAGGCGTCGCACATCGAGCAAGTCGGCTTCGAGCGCCGCGGTGCAGGCCTCGGTGACGCGGGTGGCGCCGTAGCGGCGCACCAACCCGAGCAGCGCATACACGCGGCGCATGCGCGTCCACGGCAGCGGACTGTCAAGCAGCGCCGCGGCGTAACGCCCGATGACCTCGCCAGCGCTGGCGGCTTGCCGCTGCAGCGCGGTGACGTCGCGCATGGCGTACACGCTGCGCTCGACGGGATAGTCGGCCGGATCAATCGATCGGCCGCCCGGTGGGGTCCGCGCGTGCGTTTTGATCGACGCGTCGTGGTGGTAGAAGCGGACCGTCTGGGAATCCGCGCGGGCCGTCACGTACTGGCCGCGGTAGCGAAAGGGCAGGGAGTAGAGCGCCTTCGCGACGACCGCGAGTTGATCGCGGCCGACCTTCGGTTCGCTCCACTGCGGGATGTCATACGGGGTCGTCGGGACGGACTGCAGCGCGGCTCGTTCTTCGGCCTCGAAGTGCTCGCGCGGTCGTCGCTGGGTGCGACTGTGGACGCGCCAGCCGTACTCCTCGCGGCACCAGTGATGCGCGTGCGCTCGCGCGTCCTCCAGCGTCGCGAGGATCTCGCCGGCGAAGCAATCATCCCGCACGCCGGGTACGGCGCGCTCCACGCGCGCTTTGTCGCGCGCATGTTTGACCCGCGCCGGATCAATCTCCAGATTTCGGGCCTGCGCGTACTCCAGAAAGGCCGGCGTGATGCGCGGCGAGAGGGCGTCCGCTTTGAAAATGATCGCTTTCGTGTTGTCGGGAATTAGGACGTGAAATCGCCCGCCGAAAAATTGCCAGGCGGCTTCGCAGGCTTCAATCGCGCGCGCGGTGTTTTCTTCGAACGTGGGATAGACGAAGCGATAGCGTGAGCGGACCGCTGTGAAGATCCACGCGCGAAACCGACGTCGCTTCCGGTTGTCGATCAGCGGGAGCGTGAGCCAGCCCACCCAGCCCGTATCCATTTGAAGTTCCTGACCGGGCTCACCGTCGAGGACGGGGATCGTCGGCGCCGTTCGACCGAACTGCAACTCGAGGACCGCGAACCGGTGGAGCGTGGGATACGGGATAGGGACGCCCTGGCGGGCGAGCAGCTTGCGAATCTTCGTGAGCCGGATGTCGCCGTCCAACCAGCGCCGGATCGCGTCGCGATGGGCGGCGCAGACCGCCCAGTCCCCGCCGCGGGGCCGCCCGCCCACCGGATGCATGGCGAGCAACACGTCGCGGACCAGCTCGTCGCTGATCTCTCCGTCCGCGCGCAGACCAGCCGCCGTCGCCGCCTTCAGATACCGCCGCACGGTCTTTGGATCCAAGCCGAGCTGCGCGGCGATCCGTTTCTTGGGCAGGCCCTTGCTCGATAAGCGGAGGACTTCCTTCAGTTCGACCATCGTGACCTCGCGAAACATCGAGACCTCCTGGCTCGGGACACGGCCCAGAGCCGGAGACCTCTATCACGCGGTCAGGGAAGGGGGGATAGGTTTTGAAAAACTTGCCCCCGAAGGGGGGAAAGGTTTTGCAAAACGTCAGTCCCGAGGGGGGAAAGGTTCTGCAAAACTCCTCAAGAAAGGGTCCCTACGTTCTGCAAACCGACA
>JBPYEE010000191.1:0-6057 GCA_051985095.1 Vicinamibacterales bacterium
CCGAACCGGGAGCGCCGCGGCCGTTCACGTTTCCGGCGATCGAAAAATCGACGCTTCCCAACGGACTCGGCGTCTGGACCGTGCATCATCCCCAGGTGCCCGTCGCGTCGATCATGCTGCTCGTTCGGTGCGGGTCGTCAGCCGATCCGGCCTCGAAGGAAGGGCTCGCCGCCATCACGGCGGATATGCTCGACGAGGGCAGTGGCGATCGTTCGGCGATCGAGATCCATGAAGCGCTGGCCCGCCTGGGTGCGCAGTTCGACACCGACATCGGATCCGACGCGATCGTGCTGAGCACGACCGCCCTGAGCCGATTCACGGGCCGTGTCCTCGATTTGATGGCAGACGTCGTCGTCCGTCCCGCGCTGCGCGAATCGGACTTTGCGCGCGTCCGGCAGCTCCGGATGCACCGGCTGATGCAGCTGCGGGACGTCCCGAGCGCGGTCGCCGATCGCGTGTTTTTGAAGCTGCTCTACGGCACACATCCGTACGGGCACGCGCCAATCGGCACCGAGGCGGCGCTGACGGCGATGAGCGTCGACGATGTGCGTACCTTTCACGCGGTCGCATTGACGCCGTCGGCCGCCACCCTCATTGCCGTGGGTGATTGCGACCACGCGGAGATCCAGCGCTTCGCCATGTCGGCGTTCGGCGACTGGCCGCCGCGCGGATGGCCGGGAGCGGGGCAGCCGCCGCCGGCGGCTGACGACGAGAAGCTGGCGTTCGAGCCCGGCGAAAGCCTGGCGGCGGCCCGATCGCCGCGCCTGGCCGTCGTGCCCCGGCCGGGCGCGCCGCAATCGGAGCTGCGCATCGGTCACGTCGGGGTGGCGCGCGACACGCCGGATTACCATCCGTTGCTGGTGGCGAACACGATCCTCGGCGGCCAGTTTGTCAGCCGCATCAATCTGAATCTGCGCGAGGACAAGGGCTTCACCTACGGTGCCCGGACGGCGTTCGAATTCCGGCGGATGCCGGGGCCGTTCGTGCTGCAGGTGGGCGTCAATACGGCGGCGACCGTCGACGCGATCGAGGAGTCGCTTCGTGAACTCGCCGACATTCGCGGCGTCCGCCCCGCGACCGATGCGGAGCTCGCGCTGGGCATTGCCGGCCTGACGCGCGGTTACGCGCGCAACTTTGAAACCGCCGAACAAATCGCCCGCGGTGTCATGCAGCTGGCGCTGTACGACCTGCCGGATACCTATTTCGCCAGCTTCGTTCCGGCGATCGAGCAGGTGACCTGCGCCGACGTGTCGCGCGTGATGGACCGGCACCTCGATCCGGATCGTTTGATGACCCTCGTCGTGGGCGACCTCGGTGCGATCGGCCCCCACCTCGGCCGGCTCAAACTCGGCGACCCCACGACCGTCACCGCCGACGGTTTCTGATACTCTGTGAAGGCGCTTCGGGCCTGCGCGCAATCCGATGCAGCTCCAACGACTCAGCGTCAGCCTCTTCACCTGTATCGCGATTGTGAGCATCGTGCTCGCCGCGGCGACGATCTGGCTGTTTCTGACCAATCCGGTCACCGTCGCGACCGCGGTCAACGAGGGTGACGTGACTCCGCTCGTGCGTCAGCTGGCCCAGGTGCTCTATCAGGCGCTCAGCGGACTGTTGAAATATCTGTAGTCGCGCTCCGGCAGGGGTCTGATCCGGCGGTCACGCGCGCAGCGCGCGTTTCAGAAAGCGGACCAGGAGCCACCCATCGGCGTACTTGAAGGGCGCCTTGCCGCTCGTATAGTGTCCGCACCGCAGGACCGCGACCTCGTGCGGCACCTGCCGGGCGCGAAAGTCCTGAACCAGCTGTTCCGACAAGTCAACCGGGAAGGTGAGGTCGTAGCGGGCGTAGACCAGGAGCGTCTTCCGATCGCGCAGGCGGTCCAAATACGAGTGCGGGCTGATCGGCTTCCACAACTCACGCAGCAGATCCAGGCCGATGTGCCCGTCGAGCCCCTGACGCACGTGCGCCGTCGACAAGCCACGCCAGACGACGTCCGCGAAATATGGCGAGATATGATTCAGCGCTTCGGCGCGAATCAGCGGTTCGTGAGCGGCCGTGAGCAGCGCGAGACACGATCCGAGGCTCGTCCCCAGGATTCCGATCCGCTCGTACCCCTGATGCGCCAACCAGCCGACGGCCCGGCGCGCGTCCAGCACGGCCTGGCGGCACACCTGCACGGTACGGGCGATGTTGGAGCTCACGATGAAATCCGCGCGACGGAGTTCGGGCGGCATGCGCTCGTCGTGATACGGCAGCGAGAGGCGCAGCGCGCTCAACCCGTTCCACGCCAGCAGCCGGCAGAGACCCACGTGACCATCCCGATCGGCATTCCATTGGGGCAACACCAGGACCGCGGCGCGCCTCGTGCCCGCCGCCGCGGGCCGGCGCGGAAAGAACCGGCAGCACACCGTGTTGTTGGCCTGATGCGGCGTCTCGAACGCGCTTGGAAAGGTCAATCGGTCGCCCGTCCGCGTGTAGTCGGCGGCACCGGGCGGCGAAAAGAAGGCGTCGGTGTCGCGCATGACATGCGCGACCCACTCCTGCAGCACCTCAGCCGCCGTCGCTTCGCGCCGGTGTCCGTTTTGCGGCAGCCAGTCGAGGCCCCACTCAAACGGTCGGATGACGCGATCGGTGGTCGTCGATGCGATCCGCCGCTCCCACGCGTGGAAGAGTGATTGAAGCATCCGAACGTCATGGTATACTGCTGTCCGATGAGCTTCATGTGCTCCGACGCTCGAAAGCGCACCGGTCGAAAGCGCAGCGACCGGGTCGGAGCATGTGTGCGCGAACGCTGACAGGCAGTCCACGCGCGCTACACACAGCCGACACGGTCCCCCCGCGTCGGCTTTTTTTATTTGCACCCGAGACACACGATCATCAACGAAGGCAGCACCGTATATGACGCGCATTGACGTCGGCATTCTCGGCGCGACCGGCATGGTCGGCCAGCAATTCATCGCCTTGCTCGCGCGCCATCCCTGGTTTCACGTCACGTGGCTCGGTGCGAGCGAGCGGTCGGCGGGCAAGAAATATTGCGACGCCGCAGCGTGGCGCCTCGGCGCCGCCCTGCCCGACGAGGTGGCGAATCTCGAAGTCCAGGCGGCGGTGCCGGCGTCAACGGCGCCGCAACTCGTCTTTTCGGGACTCGATTCCTCGGTGGCGGGCGAGATCGAGGCCGCCTTCGCGCACGCGGGCCACACCGTCGTGAGCAATTCGAAAAACCATCGCATGGAACACGATGTGCCGTTGCTTGTGGCGGAGATCAACGCCGATCACCTCGCGCTCCTGACGCGGCAGGCGGCGCGCGGGTGGAAGGGCCGCATCGTCACCAATCCGAATTGCTCGACCGTCGTCCTCTCGATGGCGCTCGCCCCGCTCCGTCAGTTCGGGTTGGCGCGCGTGATGATTACGACGCTGCAGGCGATCTCCGGCGCCGGCTATCCCGGCGTGCCATCGTGGGACATCCTCGGCAACGTCATTCCCTTCATCGACGGCGAAGAACACAAGATTGAAACGGAGCCGAAGAAGATCCTCGGATGCGTGGCGCACGACCAGGTCGAACCGCACCCGGTCGTCATCAGCGCGCAGACCACGCGCGTCGCGGTCCAGAACGGGCACACCGAATCGATCTCGGTCGGATTCGACCACCAGCCGCGCGAAGAAGAGCTGATCGAGGCGTGGACCTCGTTCCAGGCGCTGGACGGGCTGCCGTCGGCACCCGCGCAGCCCGTGGCCTATCGGCACGAACGCAATCGGCCCCAGCCGGCGCTCGACGTCGATCGCGGGCAGGGCATGACCGTCACCGTGGGACGTCTGCGTCGCTGTCCGATTCTGGATTACAAGTTCGTGGCGCTCGGGCACAACACGATTCGCGGTGCCGCCGGCGTCGCGATTCTGAATGCCGAGCTGATGCAGCGCGAGGGTCTTCTGTGAGCATCGTGATGAAGTTCGGCGGCACCTCGGTCGCCGACCCGGCTGCGATTGATCGGTTGATTGCGATCGTCCGCCGGGAGCGCGTGCCGATTGTCGTCGTCTCGGCTCTGGCCCGGGTCACCGATCAACTCGTGACGGTGGCGCGTCTCGCCGAGGAAGGCGACGCCGCACAGGCGGCCGACACGTTGCGAGGGTTGCTGGATCGCCACGTCGAGGTGACCGCCGCGGTCACGACGGCGAGTCGCGACGCCACGCTCGCGCAGGTGCGGGCCGAATTCGAGGAGCTCATCGGGCTGGTTCACGCGCTTGCGGTGCTGCGGGAAGTGTCGCCCCGATCGCTCGACGCCGTCCTGTCGGTCGGCGAACTCGTCAGCAGCCGAATCGTCGCCGCCGCGCTCGCCGATCGCGGCGTGGCCGCCGCATGGATCGATGCCCGGGCGGTGCTCGTCACCGATGCGGAGCACAACGGGGCGGCGCCCGACATGGAGGCGACCCGCGCGCGTACTCAGGCCCAGCTCATGCCTCACACGCAGCGGGGCACCGCCGTGGTGCTCGGCGGCTTCATCGGGTCGACGGCCGGCGGCCTGACCACGACGCTGGGCCGCGGCGGGTCGGATTATTCGGCTGCGATTTTCGGCGCCGCCGCCGACGCCGGCGAAATTCAGATCTGGACCGACGTCGACGGCATGTTGACGGCCGATCCGCGCGTCGTGCCGCACCCGCGCCTGGTGCCGCGGCTGACGTTTGCCGAAGCATCGGAGCTCGCCTACTTCGCCGCCAAGGTGCTGCATCCCAGCACGATTCTGCCGGCAGTCGACCGGAACATTCCGGTCCGCATCCTGAACGCGCGCCGGCCGGACAATCACGGGACCCTCATAACCGCCGACGGCGCCGGGGCCGGCAGCGAGCTGACCGCGCTCGCCTGCAAACGGGATGTGACCGTCGTCGACATCACGTCGACGCGAATGCTCATGGCGCACGGCTTTCTACGCCGGCTGTTCGAAGTGTTCGAACGGTTCAAGACGCCGGTGGACGTCGTCACGACATCCGAGGTCAGCGTCTCGGTGACAGTGGACGACACCCGCCGGCTCGACGCGATCGTCGACAACCTGAAGCATTTCGCGCAGGTCAACCTGGAACCGGAGATGGCGATTCTGTGCGCCGTGGGAGAGAATCTGCGATCGGACCCGACGCTGTTCGCACGCGCCGTGACGTCGCTCGGCCAGGTGCCCCTGCGGCTGGTGTCGCAGGCGGCCTCACGGCGGAATGTCACCTTCGTGCTGCGCGACAGCGACGTACCGCAGGCGATGACCCAGCTGCACGACGCGTTTTTCTGATGCGGGTACTGCTGGTCGGCCACGGCAAGATGGGGCGCCTTGTGGAGGCGCTCGCGTCGGAGTTCGGCTTCGACGTGGCCGGCGTCGTCGGCCGGCGGTCGTCGAGCGACGAACCCGGCGCGCGGGACTGGCAGGGCGTCGACGTGGCCATCGATTTTTCCACCGCCGACGCCGTGCGCGACAACGCCCTCGCCCTGGCTCGGCAAGGTATCAACCTGGTGATTGGCACAACGGGGTGGCAGCGCGACGAAGCCGCCGTCCGCGAGGCGGTTGGGGCGGCCGGCGTGGGTGCCGTCGTCGCCCCCAACTTCTCGACCGGCGTCGTGCTGTTCGAAGCGATTGTGGCGTGCGGGTCTGCGCTCTTCGCACCGCACCCGGCGTTCGGCGCCTTTGTCTACGAGGCGCACCATGCGGCGAAGACCGATGCCCCTTCGGGCACGGCGCTGCTGCTGAAACGCGCGATGGAGCAGGCGGGATACGCGCGGCCGATCAACGTCGCGTCGACCCGCGCCGGGTTCATTCCGGGCACGCATACGGTGGGATTCGACGGCCCTGCGGAGACGATCACGCTGACCCATGCCGCTCGCGATCGATCCGGGTTCGCCCGCGGCGCGCTGACGGCGGCCCGGTGGGTGATCGGCCGGCGCGGTTGGTTCACAATGAAGGATGTGTTGGGGGTTTGATCATGAGAACGCCACTGACCGGAGTCGGCACCGCGCTCGTCACGCCGTTCACGAAGGGCGGGACGCTCGACGAAGCGGCGGTGCGGCGGCTCGCCCGCCGCCAGAT
>JBPYEE010000192.1:0-8540 GCA_051985095.1 Vicinamibacterales bacterium
CAGACCCGAGTCGGCATACTTGTCAATCCACCAGTCCGGCCCGTGCGCGTACATCACGTGTTCCTTCGGGAACGTGATCACGAGGTCGGGCGTGCCGATGAACCAGTCCGTCTCGGGGCGGAATGTCAGCGGGGAGGGCATATCCTTCGGGTCACCCTGCTTCATCCCCGAATCCACCCAGCTGACGACCGTGGCAATTTCTTCGTCGCTCAACGAGATGTCATTCTTGTAGTTTCGGATGCCGACTGATTTGTCCAGGTGCCACGGCGGCATCTCGCGGCGAATCACGCGCTGTTTAATCGACGCGGCCCACGGACGCGTGTCCTGGTACGTGATGAGCGACATCGGAGCAGCCGTCCCCGCGTGATGACACATCTGACATTTCTTTTGGAACAGCGGTGCAATGTCTTTGGTGAACGTCACGTCCTTCGGCGCATCCGCCGCACGCGCCACCAGCGGCCCCATCAACACTGCGGCGAGACTCACGCAGGTCACACGCAGAACACGACTCATAACAAGCCTCCTCGCGACCACATCATCATTTCTCAAACCCTGTGTACCGGAGGTATGCGTGCACGCCATCGCCTGATCCGACCTACTGCCCTCCCGTTGCGTTCGTTCCTTTCACGATCACCTTCAGCTCGGCGTTCGTCCAGCAGCAGTGATAGCCGAAATCACCGGCGGATTCACCCGATCCGTCATCCACGACCACCTGAAGCACGTACTCCCCGGGCTCGGAGAAGGTGGCCGTGCTCGTGGCCTTGCCAGCGACCATCATTCCCTCTTGCGGCGCGATTTTGACCTTCCCGGGTCCCCGATATTGGTTCCATTCGAAACTCAAGCCGGGGTTCTCCGGTCCACCGCGACCACCGCCGGGCGTTGGACCGCCTCGACCCGGTAGGAAGACAGGCGGCTGCTCTTCCATGATGTGTGCGTGGAAAGGACGGCGACGCTTCGGCAGGCCGTCATCGGTCGCCTGGAGATTCAAGGTTGCACGCCCGTCGAGCGAGATGGTCTGGGTGGCCGGATCCACGTGCACAACCGGTGGCGTGTTCGAATCGATCCTGTCATCGTTGCCGCCACGCGTCGAGTAGCGTCGATCGATTTGCCACACTGGGTTCAGGGTGCCGGCAATCGTTTGCGTTTGGCCACGCACCGTCAGCTTCCACACCAGCTTGTTCTGCGTACCGAAGTCCTTCGGCATCACGATCTTGAAGACGTCTTTATGTCGATCAGGAGCGAAGTGCGTTGGCTGACCCCGATCGGCTGGACCCGGATCGAACATGTTGTCGGGTCCAATCGGAATGTCAAGATGTTCTTCCATGTTCCGGTTCATGTATCCGAACCACATGTTGTACGTCCCGTCTTCGTTGATATCGAAGCCGTCGTACACCGGACCGACTGACTGACCAGACCAATGGCGCAAATTGATCTGCTGCGAGTGGACCGTTCGGCTCTGGACGAGCGCGACAGCAACCACTACCGCTGCTGCGACTACCGCATAACGCCCAATGTGATCCGTCACCATCGCAGACCTCTTGTAGGAAAACCTTGGACCCGTTCTCAATCGGTAGGCATACTGTTGTGCGCCGCGACCGGGGAGCAGCGCCTCAAAATCAGGTTCAATATTTTACTGCAGCTTCCTGCACGCATTCCGAACGTCCACGAACAGAGACAATCAGTTGCAAGCGGCGACGGTTCGCAGGCGCCCAGGCGCACGCTGGCAAAACACCCCAGCGGTCAACACCTTAGCCGCTAACCTCAGCGTCGCGATTCCGCGCGACGCGCCAGGCCGGCAGCGCCCTCGTTCCTCAAGCCCTCGCCCATCGATTAGTGGGTCGACCCCGCCGATGTCCCTTTATAGGTGAACTTCTGCGCACGCCGATTGCCGTTGTCGTTGACTTCGGCTGTATAGACGTTGCCCTTCGAATCGGCAGCGATGTCATGCAGGATGTAGAACGACCCCGGTTTTTCGCCTGGTCCATCGCCAAAGTACCCGAGGATCTCGAGCGATTTGCGGTCGAGGATCGCAATCTGCTGCCTGATCCGGTCGATCACGTACAAGTACTGTTGGGCTTTGTCGGGCGAAAAGGCAGTTCGGGACGCGGACATCCGGGCGTTTGCCAGGCTGTCAGCCAGATCGCTGATCTTTTTGCCAAGCGCCATCCCAGGCAGCGTGCTCAGGGCCGGCTTTTGCCTGCTCAAGAACACTTGGGTGACGTACTTTCCGTCTGGCGTGAAAACCTGTACGCGGCGGTTCGCACGATCGCTGACGTACAGAATCCCGTCGCTCGAGATCCGCGCCGAGTGCACAAGATTGAACTGATCCGCGCCCGGTCCGTCGGTCGAGTCGTCGGGAGGCGGCATGGCGCCACCACGTCCGCGGGCATTCGGATTGGGCGGCGGGTCAGTCGGGACGTTACCGAACGCTCCGAACATCCGCTTGAATTTCCCGGTTTCCGCATCAAACACGATAATCCGACGATTGAAGTACCCGTCGGCGACGAAGAGTTCGTTTGTCTTCGGATACACGACGGCATCAGCGGCACCGTGCACGTTCTCAGTGTCGGTATTGCCTTTACTCGCCTTCGCGTGGCCGATCTGCATCACGAAGGTGCCCGTCTTGGTGAACTTCAGAATCTGTCCGTCGTCTCGCGAGCTGCCGGCAATCCAGACGTTGCCCTTGTGATCGACAGAGATCCCGTGCTCAGTTGCCGGCCACTCATAGCCGGGCCCGGGACCACCCCAACCCTGAATGAAGTTGCCCGCGATGTCGAATTCCACGACCGGTGGCGCCGCCTTGTCCATTTGGTCCTTGGGAATGGTCTCAGGTCTGTGAATCACCCAGATGTGATCCTGCGAGTCGACGGCAACTCCGCTTACCAGGCCGACGACCCATTTGCTCGGCAGCTTCGGCCAGGTCGGGTCGACCTGGAACCGGGGAATCTTCCGCTGCGCCGGTTGCGCATGAAGGGGGACAAAGACCGGGCGCGCCTGCGGCGCGAGACTGCTGATAACGCCGATAGCGGCCACTACGATTAAGAGTGCGGTAGTCGTCCGTTTCATGGCATGTTCTCTCCAGGAAAGCGGGGCGAGTTCGTCCGTCCGCGTGTCCTGCCGGCGCGGCGCGGCAACCCGAAATGGGCGGCGCTCCCACATCAAGGTCGACCGGAGTGAATCACGAAACCGGCTTAAAAGTAAAGATGACGCACGTGTGGCGGGAGTATCATCCTCGGTCCGGAAATTCCCCACTCGTTTTACAAAGGGAGTGACAGCGATGTGGAAATGGAAGACGCTTGCAATCCTCGGAGTGGCGTCTGGTGTGGCCGGAGTATCTTGGGGGGTCGCACAGGACCGACAACCAGCCGTCGGATTCTACGAGTTACGTGTGTATCACGCGAAACCGGGAAAGCGCGACGCCTTGGCCGCTCGGTTTGCGTCGCGTACGGCTGCGATTTACGCGCGACACGGCATCACTAATGTTGGCTACTGGATTCCGCAGCAAAGCGATACGGACATGGGAATCTCCGCCGACAACACGTTCATCTACATGCGCGGCTATCCGTCGCGGGAAGAACGCGACAAACGCCTGAAGGCCGCGCACGACGATCCGGAGTTTGCGGAGGTCGTGACCAAGCAGGAACGCAATCCTGACACGAAACTGATCGAGAAAGTGCACAACATCGACATGATCGCGAACGGAACCTATACCGCAATCAAGGTTGTGCCATAGGGCGTGCCTGGATCGTCGCGAAGGCCCGCTGAGTACCGGAGCCGGTAACGCGGATCTTCGCGACGTTTGTCCTTGGAGTGGTCGCGTGCTAGCCGGGCAGACGGTACGCCATCAGCTCGCCCGAATATGTACCACCACTGACGGCAATAACGATGTACTGCTTGCCATTGAGCATGTAGGTCATTGGCGTTCCGCTCTGCTGGGCGGGCATGTAAACGGCGCCGAGCTCCTTGCCCGTAGCCTTGTCGTACGCACGCAGCATGGCGCCACGCTGACCGAGAGCGGTCATGCCGGTGCGCGGCTCGCCCGCGATCACGAGGGTTTTGGTCACGAGCGTTCCGACCGAGCCGGTCTGACCCGTCCGCGGAATCGTCATCCCTTTTAGCGCGGGATTGTTTTTGACCTTGTCGGGAGTCTCGCCGTGCGCGATCTGCCAGAGAATCTCGCCCTTGTTCAGATCGATCGCCGTGATCCGTCCGTACGGCGGTTTCACAAGTGGCAGTCCTTGAACTGTCAGGCCGCCGCCGCCACCTTCACCACCCTCGCCGGACGGATTGCCGCCGCCACTGCCCCGGCCACCACGACCACCGCCCGCGCCTGCCGCCGCGGCGGGCGCCGCCCCGCGGCCACCGCCGCTCTCGCTCTCGGCACCGGGAACGACCCGCTGTCCGCCCCCCGCAACCGAGCCTGCCCCCGCAGTCCGGCGCGCACCGGCCAGCGCGTTGCCCTGAATGTAGTTCATATCGTTGTTCATCGACGGTGGGGGCGGAACGAGCCCGAGCGGCGTAATGGAGCTCTGCGACGAGACATACAGAATGTGCGTCTCCGGATCGACCGATCCGCCTGGCCAATTCGTGCCACCACCGGAGGTCGCCATCGTCAGCGTGGCGAGCGGTCCTTCCGCCTTGCTCACGACCGGCGGCGTGAACATCGGTCCAATCTTGTACTTCTTGATCAACTCGACGGCCTGCGCGCGCAGATCAGGCGTGAAGTCGATGAGTTCGTCGACCGACACGCCCTGGCGGTCGTAGGCGGGCGGTTTGGTCGGGAACGGCTGCGTGGGCGAATACCACTCGCCGGGCACGTCGCCTTTCTCCACCGGCTTCTCGACGATCGGCCAGATCGGCTCGCCGGTCTCGCGGTTGAAGACATAGAGGAACGCCTGCTTCGTCGGCTGGGCGACCGCCTTCACCGTACGCCCGTTTACGGTGATGTCGACCAGAATCGGGGCGCAGGGAATGTCCATATCCCACATGCCGTGGTGCACCAGCTGATAGTGCCACTTGCGCTTTCCGGTCTTCAGGTCGACCGCGACCAGACTCTCACCAAAGAGGCCGGCACCGGGCCGATGACCGCCGTAGTAATCTCCCGTCGGCAACTCGACGGGCAAGTACGCCAGATTGAGCTGCTCGTCGACCGAAATCTGTCCCCATACCCCTGTGTTTCCGGTGTAGGTCCACGAATCCTTTTCCCACGTGTTGTTGCCGAACTCACCAGGCGACGGGATTGTGTGAAAAATCCACAGGCGCTTCCCGGTCCGTACGTCGAACCCGCGCACGAACCCCTTCACGTTGGTGCGGCCGCGCGGCACGCCGCCCGAACGGTGCGCCGCGCCGACCACAATCACGTCGTTGGCAATGACGGGCGCTGCGTGCAATCCGACTTCGCCTGTGATCAAATCCATTTCCTGATCGTCATCCTTCTTTAGGTCGACGATCCCGCCCTCTCCAAATCCGGAGATCAACGCGCCTGTCTTGGCGTCGAGCGCGACGAGGCGATAGCCCGGGGTGACATAGACGATGCGCTCCTCGCGGCCATCGGTCCAGTACGCCAATCCGCGACCCGAGAGCTGTCGCGGTGCCGCGAGGCCGCGCGCACCCTCGCGCTCGCTGTGCACCCACAGTTCTTCTCCCGTGGTCGGATCGAGCGCGACGACCGCGCGCCGGCTGCCTGCGGTGGTGTACAGCACCCCATTCGCCATGAGCGGTGTGCCTTCGTACTGATACTCGGGTCGAGGACCGAGGTTGTCCGTCTTGAATCGCCAGGCCACTTCAAGCTTGCTGAAGTTCTCGCCGTTGATTTGATCCAGCGGCGAATAGTGAGTGTTCGCGACGTCGGCGCCGTAGGAGCGCCACTCGCCCGTTCTGGCCCCGGATTGACCGCGCACGCCGGGAACCGTGCAACACACGACGAAGAAGATGAAAATGGCCGTCAACCGCCGATGAAGCCTTCTCCTCACGCCGCCCTCCTTCTTGCCAGCGCGTAAATCGGGGACGCAGGCCGCACGCAACTCGCTTCCGCCAGGAGCGTGTCCAGACAAAAGGAGACGCTCGAATGAACCTCGTTTGAGATAAATGGACCGAACTCCTGGCTGACTAAACGGCAGGATTGTAGCCGGATTCGCGTGTCAATCGCGACTGCTTTCTGGCGGCGTCCGCAGCGCCTCACTTTCTCGTTCGGGACAGGACGCTGCGTACCCCTTCGACCCTGGCAAGATCGTCACGCGCCTGCGCATATGTGGGATCGAGGCTGATCGCTTCTTCGAACTGGCTTCTTGCGTCGTCCAACCGTCCCTGCAGCGCGAGGGCGCGACCGAGCAGATCTCGAGCGATCGGATCCGAGGGGGTGAGGTGGACCACCTGCTGTGCTTCGAACGCGGCTCCGTCCACATCCTGCCGGTCAAACAGCACCGTCGCCAGATTGCGGTGGGCGCTGGCATCGTCCGGCGCGGTGTCGATGCGGCGTTTGAACACGCCGATCGCCTCATCGATCCGCCCGGTGGCCACAAGGGCGATGCCGAAGTTGGAGAGGGCGCCGCGGTCGTCCGGGTGCACCATGAGGTATGCGCGATAGTGCGAGGCGGCTTCGTCGAACGTTCCGCTCGCAAACAGCGCGTCGGCCAGACGGCCATGAACGTCGCGGTTGTCCGGTGTTAACGCGAGCACGCGGCGAAACTGCTCAATTGCCTCAGGCCAGCGGCCCTGGTCGGCGAACGCACGACCCATCGTCTCCCACGCTGACAGCACTTCCGGCGCCACCGGCTCGTCGCGCACAAACTGCTGCAACTGTTGGATCGCTTCGTCGAGGCGTCCTGCCTGATACAACTCCCACCCCAGGTTGTACCGAGCTTTGGGGAAGCCGGGCAGCGCCTGGCGCAGATGGACCATCCCTTCATTGCGACGGCCGGCCGCGGCCAACTCGGTCCCGATCATGTGATGTGCGAAACTGCTCGGCCACCGGTCCAGGACCGTGCGCGCAAGGCCCAGGCTCGTCGCGTACTCGCGATTCCGCGCCACCGTACACGCGCCCAAGACGGCCGCAATCAGGACCACTGCGGTGAGCGGGGCGGCCCGCGCCAGCCTAGTTGCGAATCCGCCGGTGACGCTCTTCAGCGCGAACCAGGGTCTCATCCACCGCTCGGCCACGACCGCGACGATCACCACTAACGTCACGATTCCGATGAGGGGGAGGTACATACGGCGTTCGGCGCCCACTTCGGTTGCGATCGGAACGAAGCTCGATGTCGGCGCCAGTGTGATCCATATCCATGCTCCGAGGAACCCGAAGTCCGGCTTCCACACAAAGGCTGCCACCGTGCCGAAAAGGAGACACGCGATAGCGAGGCCGTACGGCGCGATGGCGGCGAACGTCATCGGAACGGGCCATCCGTAGGCCAATACGAGGGATCGCGGCCAAATCGCGAGGCGCAGGTAATGCGCGACGATCACCGTCTGATTGAGCACGTAGGTCCACGAACTGACACCGGTCGAGAATCCAACGGTATAGATGCGTGGCCCGGTGGAGAGCAGCATCGCGAGCCCGATCCAGGCGCTCGCAATGGCGGCGTAGAACGGCCATCGGTCCCTCAAGGCATGCTTCAAAGAGCCGTAGACGTACACCGCATCGTAGAGGACCAACATCACGGGTGCCGTCACCATCGATTCCTTGCACGCCATCCCGAGCCAGCACGCGGCGACAGCTGCGCCTCGCCACCGCAGCGGATGAGCGGATCGGAACGCGCGCACGCCGCAGTACAGCATCAAAAGATAGCAGGCTGCCATCATCGATTCGGTTCGCTGCGTCAGGTAGTCCACCGCTTCGCTGTTGAGCGGGTGCACCATCCAGACGAGCGCCACCACCAACGCGACGTCGACCGCGCGACGCGACCAGCGGGCGAAGAGGCGCGGCAGTTCGAGCGTGCGATGGACCAGGCCGAACACGAGCAGTGCGCAGCACAGGTGCACCACAATGTTCCACACGTGATAACCGCGAACGTCGAGTTGCCCGAGCGCATAGTTGACTGCGAAGCTGATGTTCACGACCGGGCGTCCCGCCACGGGCAGCTCGCGAGGCGGAAACAGCACTCTGGAGTTCCACAGGACTCGGATTCCGGGGTTTGAAACTATCGTCGGCTGGTCGTCGAAAATGAACGGGCCCGTTACGCTGTTCCAGTAGACAGCGCTTCCGATGACAACGAGCAGCATGGCACGCCAGAGAACGCCCGCCGGGTACAGGCGGGCTCGGTGTGCGATCGAGGGAAGCGCGGGTGACTCGATCGCCCGCCGTCGCGTGTGCGGCTCGACACGACGACGACGAGGCTGGGTCATGGCGTGGCGGAGCTGGCCCCCTTCGTCCACGCGGCTTTCAGCGCGGCGCGGTCGACTTCGAGCCCGCGAAGGTACACTCGGGCAATCCGGCGCGAGTTCACGATGTTGTCGAGCGGGTTCGCGTCGAGCACGATGAAGTCGGCACTCTTGCCGACGGCGAGTGTTCCCAGCTGGCTGGCGCCGAGGACTTCCGCGCCCAC
>JBPYEE010000193.1:0-4103 GCA_051985095.1 Vicinamibacterales bacterium
CGCGGTTCATCGAGACGCTGTCCGCTCCGCGGAGAAATCCGAGCTCGCGCGCGTGGGCCGCGCTGGTCGACACCGTCCCGAACCCGAGCAGCTCGAACGTGCGCTGCGCAAACGGCAGCAGGTCCGGGTAGGTCGGCGGCAGCTGGTCGACCGCGCGGGCATACATTTCCTTGGTGCCGCCGCCGGCGGGAATCAGCCCCACGCCGACCTCGACCTGCCCCATGTAGGTCTCGGCGGCCGCCTGGACCCGGTCGCCGTGCAGGGCGATTTCGCAGCCGCCGCCCAGCGTCAGGCCCGTCGTGGCGACGACGACCGGCACGTCGGCGAACCGCAGCGCCTGCGTCGTCTCTTGAAAGCCGCGGACCATCAGGTCGACCTCGTCCCAGTTCCCCTCCTGCGCTTCGAGCAGGAGCAGCATCAGATTGGCGCCCGCGGAGAAGTTCGCCGCATCGGTCGCGACGACGAGCGCCACGAAGTTCGCCGAGGCTTCCGCCAGGCCCGCGTGCAGCATCTGGACGGTATCGGCGCCGATCGCATTCATCTTCGAATGCAGCTTGACGCAGCCCACACCGTCGCCCAGATCGACGAGGCTGGCGCCGGCGTTCTTTCGGACAACGCGGCTGTGATCCGGCGCGACCGGCAGCGTCTGTGGCGCCTCGAGGCCAAGCGCACGCGCCACCTCGAACGGCCCGATCTCCCAGCCGAATCCCCAGCGCATCGCCCGGTCGACATCCTCGGGCGCGTACGCGATCTGTGGGGCGATGCGCGCGGCGTACTCGATTGTGGGTCGGAGCGTTTGCCGCAGGAACGCCCCGACTTTATCGGTCGCCTGGAAGAGTGTTTTCGTCCGCTCGGCGACGTCGTCGATCCCACGCGCGGCCTCGAGCGAGGGCAGGGTCGCTGCCTGCTTCGGGCGATAGGACAACGTCTTCGGATCGAGCGTCAAAATCTCGGCGCCCTGCTTCTTGTAAAACCCCTGACCCGCTTTCTCGCCGATCCACCCGCGTTCGATCATCTGGCCGATGAGTGGCGGCAGCGCCAGATGCATGTTGCCGGCAACGTGGGCCAGGATGTCGACGCCCGCCAGATCCATCGTGCGAAACGTCGCGCTCTTCGGGCGCCCGATCGCCGGGCCGGTCATGGCGTCGATCTCCTCGATCGTGTAGTCGCCGGACTCGAGTGCCCGCAGCACCTGGACGACGCCATACATGCCGATGTGATTGGCGATGAAGTTCGGCGAGTCCTTCGCCAGGACCACCCCTTTCCCGAGCTGACGATCGAGCAGCTCCCTCATCCGCGCGACAACCGCCGGATCGGTGTCGGCCGTCGGAACCAGCTCGACGAGATGCAGATACCGCGGCGGATTGAAGAAGTGCGTTCCGACCAGATGGCGTCGGAACTCCGGGCTGCGGTCCTGGCCAAGCGCTGCGATCGGGATCCCGGAGGTGTTGGAGCTGACGAGCGTGCCGGGCCGCCGGACGGCCTCGATCTTCTCGAAGAGCGTCCGCTTGATCTCGAGTTGCTCCACGACGGCTTCGACGACCCAATCGGCGCTGGCGATGCCATCGAGGTCTCGGTCGAGGCCGCCCGTCGTGATGAGCGAGACCGTCGTTTTCGTGAAGAACGGGTCGGGTTTCAGGCTTCGCGCGCGCGCAAGACCCTGGGCCGCGACCGCGGCGTTCACATCCAGCAGCAGGACCGGAATGCCCGCGTTGGCCAGCTGCGCGGCCAGCTGCGCGCCCATCGTGCCGGCGCCGATGACCGCGGCCGAGCGCACCGCCTCGCTCATCGCGTCCGGCTCCCCTTCACGCCGTGGACGAAGATGTCCACGACCGCATCGGCTTCCGGTTCGAGCGCATAGCGGCGGTTGCTCAGAATCCAGTTGGTCGCCATCTCGTCGAGCGCGCCGAACAGGACCTTGGCGGCCACCGTGGGCTTGATGTCCGTGCGAAAGACCCCCTGTTTCTGACCGTCGGCGATCGCCTCCCGGATGAGCCCGAGATAGTCACGCAGCAGGGTCGAGGAGAAGCGTTCCATGAACTTCGTCGACTGCCGCAGCTCGACCTGAAAAACGATCGCGAGATTCCGATCCTGACCGAGGCGGCGCAGGTGCAGGCGTGCGAAGGTGCGCAGCCGCTCGCGCGGGTCAGCGATCCCGGCCACCTGGTCCCGCCCCTCGTCGAGCGCCACGCGCATCCCGCGCTCGAAAATCGAGATGAGCAGGTCGTCCTTGCTTCGGAAATAGAGGTAGACGGTGCCCGCGGCGACGCCCGCCGCCCGCGCCACGTCGGCGACCTGAGCGTTGAAGTAGCCCCGCTCGGCGAACACGTCGATGGCCGCGCGCAGAATGGCGTCGCGCTTCGGCACGGGCTCGGCTTTGGACCGGCGCGAAACGGCCGCGTGGAGCATGACTGAATGAATAGTCATTCATTTTCGGTCCGGTTGTCAACCACCGCCGTGACGACGATACTCGTCCGCGGGAGGGACCATGTTGAAAGGCTTTCGGCAGTTCGTGCTCCGCGGCAACGTGCTCGACTTGGCCGTGGCCGTGGTCATTGGCGGCGCCTTCGGCGCGGTCGTGACCGCCATCGTCAAGGATCTCCTGACGCCGATGATCGCCGCCGTCGTGCGCCAGCCCGATTTCTCGGGCCTGTTCCTGAACGTGAACGGCAGCCGGGTGTTGATCGGCGATTTCCTGAATGCGCTGATTTCATTTCTCCTCGTCTCCGCCGCCGTGTACTTCTTCGTCGTGGTGCCGGTCAACCGTCTCACCGCCCGGTTGCGCCGCGGCGAGGCACCGCCGGACCCGACGACGAAGAAATGCCCCGAGTGTTTGAGCGAGGTGCCGATTGCGGCGCGGCGGTGCGCGTTCTGCACCACGGCCTTGACGGCGTGACGTGCCGCTACCGCCACCGCGTCAGGATCGTGTCGCGGTCGAACAGCCCGACGCTCACGACGGTCAGGACCGCCCATATCCCGGCGAGGCCCGCCCCCGCGAGCGCGAGCACCGGCGCGGTCAGCAACCACGCCCCGGTGAACTGCGCGACAAACACCACGGTCAGCGGCAGGATGATCAACACGCCGAATTGCTGCGCGGTCCGTGGATCGTTGACGCGCGACGAGATGACGATCGCCGCCTGGAGCGCCACCAGCGCCGCCGCGGGACCCAGGATGAGGACCAACACCGCGGTCCGGCCCGTCGCGAGCGCCGCCAGCACGCCCGGGTGCGCGAACAGCGCGATGCCGACCAGATAGAGCACCAGGCCGGCCAATGAGATCGCCAGCGTCGGGACGAGCGATCCGAGCACCTTGGCGACGAGCAGTTCCGCCGTCGTGATCGGCGTCGCCAGCAACGGTTCGAGCGTGCGCGCCTGCTTTTCGCCGACGATGGCGTGCGCGGCGAGCGACATCGCGCCGGTGATGGGCGTGAGCAGGAACAGCAGCAGGAACTGTTGAAACAGAAACGCCTCGACGGCGACGTCCGACCGGCCCGCGCTGGCAATCCCGAGCGCTCCGCTGATCCGCGCCAGCGCCGGGTCGTCGCCGATTGGTCGCCCGACGAGCGCCGGCACGGCCAGAATCACCACAAACGGCGTCGCGAGCGACAGGAGTGTGACGAGCACCACCGGCACGAGCGCCGCGCGATTGCGCGCCAGATCGAGAAATTCCTTCGCAATCAACGCGCGGATCCTCACGACGCCCTCACCAGCTGCAGATAGGCGTCCTCGAGCGCCGCGGTCTCCGGCCGGACCTCCACCACCCGTGCGCCGGCGCCGACCAGTGCGGCGACGATCACTGGCGTCTCCCGTTCGAGATCCCCGAGCGTGAGGACGAGATGGTGCCCGTCGCAGTGCGCCTCGGCGTCTGCCGCCATGGCGATCGGCAGGTACCGGCCCGGGTCGCCGGCGAGACGGATCCGCAACCGGCCCCGCGTCAGCCGGTGCCGCAGCGCGGCGGGGGAGTCGAGCGCGAGCAGCCGCTGCTGAAGCACCGCCACACGATCAGCCAGCCGTTCGGCTTCATCGAGATTATGCGTGGACAGCAGAACGGCGCAGCCCGCGGCCCGCCGCTCCCCGATGAGCAGCCGCACCTCGCGCGCGATC
>JBPYEE010000194.1:0-5466 GCA_051985095.1 Vicinamibacterales bacterium
CGAGGATGTGCGAGTAGCCGGTGCAGCGGCACGGGTTGCCGCGCAGGCCGTCGGCGATTTCGGCGCGCGACGGCGTCGCGTTGCGGGCCAGCAGATGCACTGCCGACATGATCATCCCCGGCGTGCAGTACCCGCACTGCAGCCCGTGGCACTCCCAGAATCCCTGTTGGACGCGGTGCATGGACCCGTTGGCCGCAAGGCCTTCGATCGTCGTGATGTCGCTGCCGTCGGCTTGCACCGCGAACATGAGGCACGACTTGACCGCCTGACCGTCGACGAGCACGGTGCAGGCGCCGCAGATGCCGGTCTCGCAGCCGACGTGGGTGCCGGTCAGACCGCACGTCTCCCGCAGGTAGTGCACCAGGAGCAGGCGGGGCTCGATGGAGTGTTCAGTCGCCGAGTTATTGATCTTGAGTCGCACAGGAATGGCCAAGGGAACCTCCCGCGTATCGGGGGGCTCATGCTGGTTGAAAACGGCGGACCTGTCAAGACGAATGCGGCGGTCTATAATGCCCGCGCAGCGATGAGAATCGCGACGGCCGTTACGGCCTGCGTGCTTGCAAGCGTCGCGGCGGCCCGTGCCCAGGAGGCCGGGGCCGTCGTCGCCGGTTCGGCCGCCGTGGCGAACCTCGACTCGCGCTCGGAGTGGAGCTTCGCCGGCAGCGCCGGCTACCGCTTCAATCGCAGCTTCGGCCTCGAAATCGAGGCCACCGCGGTGCCGACGCTGAAGGCCGCCTTTCCCGCCGAAGCCGTGACGATCCAATCCGGGTTTTCCTACGCGCCGATCGCGATCTTCCCCGCGGCGACCTACACGAACCTGAACGGCCGTGCGGTCTTTTTCACCACCAACGTCCGGGTCGAGATTCCGACGCCCATGCCGCGGCTGACGCCGTTCTTCGTCGCCGGGGGCGGCGTCGCCACCGTGCGCCATACGGCCGACCTGACGTCCTCCATCGGGATTCTGCCGCCGACGCCGATCGTCGGTGGCGTGCCCGGGATCCGCACGGTGACCGAACCGGTGTCGGCGTCGTCAACGGACCTTGCGCTGACGATTGGGGGCGGCGTCGCGATTGGGCTGACGTCGCATGTCGGTCTCGACGTCGACCTTCGGCTGTTCAGGATGCTGGGCGGCACCGACACCAACGCCGGGCGGTTCGGGGTGGGGGCGCGCTACCGGTTCTGAACGGCGCGCCTGGGCCGGTACACGTGCGTCGCCTGGCCGAAGAACACTTCGGCGGATTCCATCAGCGTTTCGGTCAGCGTCGGATGGGGGTGAATCGACAGCTTGAGGTCGGTCGCGTTCGCGCCCATTTCGATTGCGAGCACCCCCTCGGCGATGAGTTCGCCCGCGCCGGGACCCACCAGGCCGACGCCGAGGATGCGCTCGGTTTCCGGATCGAGGACGAGTTTGGTCAACCCGTCGGAGCGACCGAGGGTGATCGCGCGTCCTGACGCGGCCCACGGAAACTTGGCAATTGTGACGTCGCGATGCGCATTGGCAGCCTGCGCTTCGGTCAGCCCCGCCCAGGCGATCTCGGGATCGGTGAAGACGACGGCGGGAATCGCGCGAGGCGCGAATGCGACGTTCTCGCCGGCCATCACCTCGACGGCCACCCGCGCTTCATGCGACGCCTTGTGCGCAAGCATCGGTTCGCCGATAACGTCACCGATCGCAAAAATCGATGGTTCGTGCGTCCGCCGCTGCTCGTCGACCATGATGAAGCCGCGTTGATCGACCTGCACGTGCGTCCGCTCGAGGCCCGGAATGTTCGAGTTCGGCCGCCGGCCCACCGCGACGAGCACGCGATCGAACAGCTGCTCGCCCGGATTGCCGGCGCCCTCGAAGGTCACGCGGATGCCGCCGGGCTCCGCCGTCAACTTCACGACGCGCGTTTCGAGCAGCACGCTCTTCATCCGGGTCGCGACGCGCCTGGCCAGCACTTCGACGAGGTCGCGGTCGGCGCCCGGCAACAGCCCCGGTGTCATCTCGACGACGGTCACGGCGCTGCCGAGCGTGGCGTAGACGGTGCCCAGTTCGAGGCCGATGTAGCCCCCGCCGATGACGAGCAGCGACCTGGGGACATCGGGCAAGTCCAGCGCCGCGGTCGAATCCATGACGCGCGGGTCATCAACCTTGAGCATCGGCGGGATCGCCGGCCGCGACCCGGTCGCGAGCATCGCATGCTCGTACTGGACCTGCTCCTCGCGGCCGTTCACGAGCCTCACCGTCAGCTGGTGCGCGTCGACGAGCTCGGCCAGGCCCTGCAGGTACTGAATCTTGCGAGCCTTGACGAGTTGGCCGGTCCCGGTCGTCAGCCGTTTGACGACATCGTTCTTGAAATCGCGAAGCCTGGCGAGGTCGACCGCCGGCGTGCCGAAGTCGATGCCCCACGCCTTGGCGCGGTGCGACTCGTCGATGACCTTGGCCACGTGCAGCAGCGCCTTGGAGGGAATGCACCCGCGATACACGCACACGCCGCCGGGATTCGGCTCGGGATCGACGAGCACGACCTGCAAGCCGAGATCGGCGGCCAGAAACGCGCCGGCATAGCCCCCCGGGCCGCCCCCGACGACGACGAGCTGAGTCGAAATCATCCCTCGAGCGCCAGCACGAACGGTTCCTCGAGCGCCTGGACGACCCAGCGCAGGAATCTGATCCCGTCAGCGCCGTCGATCGCGCGGTGATCGTAGGACAGCGACAGCGGGAGCATCGTTCGCGCGACGAGCTGACCATCCTGATACACCGGCTCGAGGCGCGCGCGTGAGATGCCGAGGATGGCGACTTCCGGCGCGTTGACGATCGGGGTGAAGTAGGTGCCGCCGAAGCCGCCGAGGTTGGAGATGCTGAAGGTGCCGCCCTGCATCTCCTCGAGCGCGATTCGCCGGCTGCGCGCTTTCTCGGAGAGCTGGGCGAGCTCGGTCGCGATCTGCGTGATGTTCTTGCGATCGGCATTGCGGATCACGGGCACCAGCAGACCGCGGTCCGTATCGACGGCCACGCCGATGTGGACGTACTTCTTCAGGATCACCTCGTCGGCGGCGATGTCGAGTGACGCGTTGAACTGCGGAAATACCTTCAGCGCGGCGGCGACGACTTTCACGGCGATTGCGGTGACGGTGAGCGCCCCGCCGGCGGCCTCGGCCTGCTTCGCGTATTTCTTGCGGAGCCCTTCGAGCGCCGTGATATCGGCGAGATCGCCCTGCGTCACGTGCGGAATCGTCGCCCAGGCAACGCTCAGGTGCTCGGCCGTCCTGCGCCGGACGGCGCGCATCGGTTGTCGCTCGATCTCGCCCCATCGCGAAAAATCGGGCAGCGGTTCGGCCGGCCGGCCGCCCGTCCGCGCGGCGGCGGTGACGAGGCGCTTCGCCTGATTCTTGACGTCGTCCTGAGAGATCCGCCCGGCGTTGCCGGTGCCGGCGATCTGGTTGATGTCGACGCCGAGCTCGCGCGCCAGGCGCCGGACCGACGGCGCGGCCGGCGCGGCCGGCATTTCCGGCGCGGCTGGCGCCGGCTCGGCCGCCGCGCGCGACCCGCGCGAAATGTCGACAACCTTCTCGCTCTTCGCGGCGGCCTTGTCGGCTGCCGCCGTCCCGCGCGCGTACGCTTCGACGGGTTGTTCCGGTTCCGGCTCCTCGGCGGCAGCTTCGGCGGCGCGGCTGGCGGCGGCGAGGTCCTGGGGCGTGGGTTTGGCGCTGTCTTTCGCCGGTGGCGGCGGCGCGGCTTCTTTGGGAGCGGCGGCGGCGCCGTCTTCGACGGTCAGGATCGCCTGGCCGACCTTGACCTTGTCACCGGCCTTCACCTTGACCTCTTTCACCTGGCCCGCAACGGTCGACGGCACTTCGATGGTCGCCTTGTCGGTTTCGAGCTCGAGCACCGGTTGGTCCTTGTCGAGCATGTCGCCCGGTTTGACCAGCACTCGCAGCACGTCACCCGCCGCGACGTTCTCGCCGAGCGACGGGAGAATGAAATCGGTCACGATGCGAGCCTTTCACCACCTGGATCGCGTGGTTACGAGGTGGCCGGATTCGATTTCTCCGGGTTGATGTTGTGCGCCTTGATCGCCTGCGCGACCACCGCCGGTGCAATGCGACCCTCGCGCGCCAGCGCGCCCAGCGTCGCGACGATGACGTAGCGGTAATCGACCTCGAAGAAATCGCGGAGGCCGGCGCGGTTCTCGCTGCGGCCGAAGCCATCGGTGCCGAGCGCGACCAGCGGGCGCGGCAGCCACTTGTCGATGGCATCGGGCAGCATCTTGACGTAATCCGACGCCGCGATCAGCACGCCCGGCGCGTCTTTCAGACATTGCGTCACGAACGGTACGCGCGGCGGGTCGTTGGGATGCAGCAGGTTCCAGCGCTCGCACGCGTGCCCCTCCCGATAGAGCTCGCTGTAGCTGGTCACGCTCCAGACGTCGGCCCCGACGCCGTATTTCGATTCGAGGATCTCCTGCGCCTTGACGACTTCCGGCAGGATGGCGCCGCTCCCGAACAGTTGCGCCCGTGCATTCGCGTTCGGCTGCGTGGTTGCCCGGAAGCGGTACATGCCTTTGAGAATGCCGTCGCGCGCGCCGTCGGGCATCATCGGCATCGCGTACTGTTCGTTCATCACCGTCAGGTAATAGAAGATGCTCTCCTGATCGACGTACATGCGGCGGATGCCGTCCTGGATGATGACGGCGATTTCGTATGCGAACGCCGGATCGTACGCGCAGCAGGTCGGGTACGCCATCGCGAACATGTGGCTGTTGCCGTCCTGATGCTGCAGCCCTTCGCCGGCGAGCGTCGTCCGGCCGGCCGTGCCGCCGAGCATGAACCCGCGGGTCCGCGCGTCGCCGGCTGCCCACACGAGATCGCCGATCCGCTGGAAGCCGAACATCGAGTAGTAGATGAAGAACGGAATCGTGTTCACGCCGTGCGTCGCGTAGGCGGTGCCTGCCGCGATGAACGACGACATCGATCCCGCTTCGGTGATGCCCTCCTCGAGAATCTGGCCGTCGGAGGCCTCCTTGTAGTACAGCAGCGTGTCCATGTCGACCGGTTCGTAGACCTGGCCGGCGTGGGAATAGATGCCGACCTGGCGGAAGAGCGCTTCCATCCCGAACGTCCGCGCTTCGTCGGGCACGATCGGCACGACGAGCGGTCCGAGCTCCTTGTCGCGGAGCATCTTCGAGAGCATCCGCACGAACACCATCGTGGTCGAGGCTTTCCGGCCCTCGGTGCCCTTGTAGAACTCCTCGAAGAGGTCGCCCGGGACGGCTCGCAGCGGCGTGCTGCGATTCTGCCGCGCCGGGACGTAGCCGCCGAGCGCTTCGCGACGCTGACGCATGTACTTGGTTTCGATGCTGTTTTCGGCCGGGCGATAGAAGGGGGTCTTGGCGATCTCCGTGTCGGACACCGGAATCCCGAAGCGGGTGCGGAAGGCCCGCAGCTCCTCTTCGTTCATCTTTTTTTGCTGGTGCGTGATGT